>QNFP01000376.1 GCA_003645535.1 Gammaproteobacteria bacterium
AAGGGAATACGGCTGAAAACATTGTTGGAAAATCCAGCAGTTTCCATATCCCGATGAATCAAAATGCTCTTTTCGGGATAATGTTGAATTTGCCAGGTAAGAATATGAGGGCTAGCACTGCCCTTTACCCATAAATCAGCCGCACGTAGTTAGTCAGGACTGAGAGCAAACCCTTCACACATTATTTGTAATTTTATGTACCCCTGCCATATTAATTGATGACCAGGAGGTGGATCATTCGAACGACCAAGGTACCCGCCAATTTTTGCCACCAATTTTATAGCAACCCCTATATTATCTGGTGGGCTGAGGTCTTTTTTTTTTGCATAAGCATTCAGCACTTTTATTTCCAGATCCGAAAACAATACCTCAGCTGGTAACGCTGGGACCTCTCTTCCCATAAGGGTCATAAGCATAATCCGCCAGCCAATGACAAGATTGATGGCAATCACTCGTCTTAGACGCTCTGCGGTTTTATGGGCCAGATCTTCAATCCTGCATCCGGTTTTCAAGACACGATGCCAATCTTCTATACGCCAGCGCAGGCAGTACCATTTCACACAATCTATGGCGTTATCGACAGTTTTCATCTCAACGGTTGTCAGCAGAAACCATTCAAGAGCCTCAGTGCCTGAAGGAGGATTATCTTCACGTACATGAACAACCCATAATGAAATTGGCTCTTTATCCTTCATATAAGACGGAGGATTAAGTTGTATCTGCACATAACGCACTGAAACTTTCGCAATACGTGCCGGTCGTTTTGGACGTGCTTTCTGTTTGCTTTTTTTGGGCCTTGCACTTTGTCGTGGAACTTTTATGTTTACTTGAATCTGTATCGGAGATTGTCTTACTGTTTCGAAGAGTCTAAGTTCTCCTGTGGTGCTTCGGTTATATTGCGCACGGACCAACAAATCTACCTTGGAACAATTACAACGTTGATCGTCAAACAGTTCAAAAAAATCAGCCTCTCGGTCCAGGACGTTGATCAGTTTTGTCCGAGGCATCTGAGCTTTCAATTGCATGCAATCGCGCATCCCCTCAATCCAGCAAAAAGTTTTCTTCTCTTCAATGGGGATTTGTCTCGTACGACGTTTATCGTCCTTTTCTTTTGCCTTTGGTGCTGAACATTGTGCTTTTATCACTCCTAATGGAAGCCCGTCTGATGTTACCGCAAACATTGAATGTAAGTGCAATCCTCTGCTCTTTGCACCGGTTTGATTTTTGCCAATTACACCAAGGCCTTCACATTGACTCAAATTGTTGAAATTTAAATCACTGCCGTCCTGAATACAAAGAACCACTGATTGGCCCTTCATCCTTCGTATCGTTTGCTCTCGGTGCGGCAAGAGAATATTGGTAAAATTTATGGCCGAATCATCTGGTGCCTCTATTAGTCGATAGTAAGCCTTTGTTTTTGCCCGATCACCTTCAACAACACTGGCATATGAAAAACCGGGTTTCTCTGCTTTGCCGGTTCCTATCTCGACAAGTCTGTTGCTCAATCGGGAGTCTCCAAGTGGAGCTCCTCCAAACTCTTTTTCCGCCCAGTTTTGCCCATCAATACTGGAAGAGATCTCAATTGCACCCAAACCTCTGTCCTTGGTAAGCCCAATTCTTTGACGAAAATCTTTTTCAAGAGGGTAAACATAAATGTCCTTTATTGTCTCAGCCTTTTCCATCAGCCGATCCTGTCTTCCACGGCCTTTAGTCTTTCCAATCCTCAACCAGTTTGCTGCCCGATAGCAAGTTCCTGAATAACTATTTGTGTCTACAAAACTTTCAACAAGCAGGGGGCGATATCCATAACGAACTTCAAAATCCTGGGGCAACTTTCTAATGCTCATGCCCAACAGATGAGATGCAAGATTTTGACATGATACGCTGGGACGAATCAAAAACCGACTCAGGTTAACGAGTTGATGCAAATTAGCTCGTCTTGATTCACGATCCCAACCTATCCATTCATCTCTGTCTTCAAGCTGTAGGGCTGCTGCGCTAAAAGAAAATCCACCCAACCAGCCATGTTCTGAGTTTACAAGATAACGAATTTGACGTCCCACAAGCAAACTGGCACCGCGAGGGTGCTCATTGATCATCATTTCGTTCCAAATTCGCATTTGCTGCTCTGTTTCTACCAGAAGCAACTCAAGTCCGCGAAGTTCTCTTAACTCATAGGGTACAGCTTGTGGTTCCGCTAGAGGTTCTGAAAGACGCCTTGGACTTCTTGCCTTCATTTTCCGAGGCGATTGCGGTAGCGTAATTGTTCCAGACTGTTCCAGTTCTCGTAGTGCTTTGAGACAACCGGCACGTTGCTTTCCTCCAAGGGGATTATAAAAACTGAAATATTCACAAAGCTTATCTGCCAATTTCGTTATTTTAATGTTATTATATGAACTAAATAGTCTGCAGATGTGTGCAATGCTTTCAGGCTCCGAGAGTTTCCTTTTAATTTGATTTTGAGTTTCCATGCCGTTAGTAAATACAGCATGAAAAAGTAAAAGTCCAGTTGAAATTTATGGGTAAAGGGCAGTCCTAGACCTGAGGACACTAAGGTAAAATAGACTGGCATATTGGCATCCCATATTCAGGCCGCCGTTGGCTGATTCCGACAACTTATTTTTAAGCACGCCCCAGTTTCCGAATTTAGGCAACTCTCTTTCTAACAATTCCCTTCTAACTCCTGCTTTTCCGGCCCCTGATACCAGAACCCCTGCCCCAATACTATTGACTTAAGCGGTTTTAAGTTGTAGGTGTTAGATTTTATGTGGTTAGATCCATTTCAAAACGTAACCTAAAATCAACACCTAAAACCTAAAAGATGATGAATTCGATTTTGTACGAACCCTAAGGGAGCTTTAAGTCTACTGCATTGACCCCGCCTTTCCAAATGAGCGTTTTTGCTCAATTGAGGTTAAGTCCACAGGAATAAATAAATGCCCGAGATACGCAATTTCAGTATTATTGCACACATTGACCATGGTAAATCCACTCTTGCCGACCGCATGATTCAGAAGGCCGGCCTGGTGGAAGATCGGAATTTCCGTGCGCAGATTCTTGACAACATGGATATTGAACGGGAACGGGGCATCACGATCAAGAGTCAGGCGATTACGCTGCCTTATATAGACAAGGAAGGCCGGGAGTATGAACTCAACCTGATTGATACGCCCGGGCATGTGGATTTTTCCTACGAAGTCTCCCGGGCCCTCGCCTCATGTGAGGGGGTGCTTATCCTTGTAGATGCATCTCAGGGGGTTGAGGCACAGACCGTGGCCAACCTCTATGCGGCCATGGAACATGATCTGGAAATCATCCCGGTTATCAACAAAATTGATCTTCTCTCTGCAGATATAGACCGGGCTAAGGAGCAGATCGAAGTAGATCTGGGTCTCGATTCCGAAATGGCAATCCTTTGTTCTGCCAAGGAAGGGACAGGCGTTGAAGATGTCCTTGAGGCGGTTGCAGAGTTGATCTCCCCTCCCACCGGACTGGCTGACAAGCCTTTGGAGGCCTTGATATTCGATGCCCATTACGACCCTTTTCGCG
>QNFP01000377.1 GCA_003645535.1 Gammaproteobacteria bacterium
CAAAAACTAACAAAGAGGGTTAGCAGAGTCCGGCCCTTCACTCAGGTATGTGCAATGAGCAAGTTTACTCTTGGCGAGATCAATATCTACCCGGTGAAATCATTCGCCGGCTTTTCTCTCGATAGGGTGCAGCTGGATCGTTTTGGCCCCACGGGCGATAGGCGCTGGATGCTGGTCGATGAATCCGGTGTCGCCATCACCCAGCGCGACCAACCGCGCCTTGCGCTGATTAAAACCGGGTTGCGTCCCAGCGGCCTGGGTTTGCAATTGGAGGGTGACCAGATAGAGCTTTCTATTCCCGACGCCCAGGCAGATAAATGTCGGGTTAAGGTATGGGGCGATAAAGTTACCGCACTCGATAGTGGCGATGAGGCCGCAGCATGGCTGGCCGAGAGGCTGTATGTAGACTGCCGATTAGTCTACATGCCGGATGACGGTATCCGGCCTGTCGATGGCAACTATGCCAGTGCGGGTGAAACGGTAGGTTTTGCTGATGCCTTCCCCCTGTTGTTGATTTCCCGGGCTTCACTCGATGATCTGAACCACCGCATGGAGATCCCGGTGCCCATGAATCGCTTCCGGCCCAACCTGGTCGTGACTGGCTGTGAAGCGTTCGCCGAGGACAGCTGGAAGCGAATCAGGATAGGGGAGGTGGAGTTCGATGTGGCCAAGCCCTGTGACCGCTGTGTCATGCCCTCTATCGACCAGGCTACGGGAGAGAAAGACAAGAACATAAACCGGGTGCTGGCCAGCTTTCGGCGCCGGGATGGGAAGATCTATTTTGGCCAGAATTTACTGTATCAGGGACTGGGAAAATTACACTTATCACAGCCCCTTGAAGTGTTAGAATAGCCGCCCTCTTAGCCGGGGGCCGATATTGCCCGGGCTGAAAAGAAGTTTTGCACAGAATTAGAAAAGGTAAAGATAATGGTAGGAAATAAGTTAGCGCTGATTACCTTATTGGTATTTGGCATGCTCACCTCGGCTATCGCTGAAGAGAGTAGCGCGCCACAGGATGAAATTCTCCTGAAAAATGGCTCCCGGATTTTCGGCACGGTTACCACTTCGCGCGATGGCGTGGTTACCGTAGAGACCGACTTTGCGGGCACCCTGAGCATCAACACGGAAGAAATACAGTCTATGCGCACCCAGGGTGATCTGGTGGTACAGATGGCCGATGGCCGTATCTTCAAGGACAGGCCCATTACCATGGAAGAAGACCTGTTTGTTGTCACCGAGGGTAACGGTGATCAACTCAGCTATGCCGTCACCGATATTTTGTTGGTTAATCCGGAACCCTGGGAGTTGGGCGATGGTTATAAGGCCTCGGGGCTTGTTAGTTTTGCCTGGGCTCTGGAGCGTGGAAACTCAGATACTGATGAGTTGGATTACAACCTTGAGTCTATCTGGCGCAGCCTGGAAGACCGCTACACGGTCCGCTTTAATGGCGAAATAGATGAAGCCAATGACGCGGAAATTGCGGATAACTGGAAGGTAGTTGGCAAATATGACTATTTTCTGGAGGACAGGTGGTACACCGGTGCCAATATTTCAGCCGAGCAGGATCAGTTTGCTGACTTGGATCTGCGATACTACGCAGGTGCCTATGTCGGTCGCCACTTCTACACCGAATCGATATTTTCACTGGAGGCCGAACTGGGCCTCGCCTATGTTAACGAGGACTTCTCTACCGCGCCAGATCAAGATTACCCTGGTGCCAACTGGAGCCTACGCATAGCCAGTGATTACCTGGGTGGCGGTTCCAAGCTGTATATGAACCACGATGCTATCTGGAACCTCGATACAACCGAAGATATCATTTTAAACACAGCGTTTGGTCTGTCTTTCCCCCTATTGGGCAATTTGGAAGCGGCAGCGGAAGTATTGTACGAGTATGACTCGGGTGCAGTTGAAGACATCGAGACACTCGACGAAACCTATAATTTCCGTATTGGCTATACCTGGTAATACCTGGCTATTTGAAGAGTAATTCTTGCCGGCACCCTGTCACAGAATTGCCCGATAATAGTTATCGATTTTTCCATCATTGCATTTATCTGGAACCCGGAGTTTTGCTGCAGCGATTTACTTATACCCTGGCTGTCTTCGCTATCTCGTCATTTTTCGGCGCAGCCAGCGCCGAGAATGTCGACGGAGTAGCGGACTATGCCTACTCCGTATTTGTAGGTACGGGAAAGTATTCAATCCAGGACCGTACGATCTACGTTTTACGAGTACCGTTGGAATTCGACATTTATGAATTCGACTATGGCCCTGATAAAAAGCTTGGTCTCAAATTACTCGCACCTGGGGCTATTGGTGTTACCAACTTCGATTCCTTTGAAGAGCTGCCGGAACTGGATGTCAACGACATACAGACATTAAGCTTCGTTCCGGGGCTGGAGCTGTCCATACCGCTTAACGAGCACTGGCAACTCAAACCTTTCGCTCAGATAGGCTTTGGTATGGATACCAAGTCAGATTCGGAGAGCTTCATCTGGGGCGCAGGGGTTAGATCGCGAGCCACTTATGGCGATGACTCCCGATGGATGTTGGGCGGCGAGTTCCTGTGGGCTGGGAACAATCCGAATGGCGGCGACTCAACTACAAGTTTCAGTCGCTTGGGACTTGGTGTTGAATACAAAATCCCGACCAATATTTCGGTATTTGAGCGCTCCATATCATGGCACCTTCGGGCCTTTCAGTGGTATTTTTCCGACACAAAAACCTTCCGGGAGCCACTTCTGCCTTTTAAGCTGAATAACTCCACCGAAGTTGGCATATCATTTGGTTTAGATCGTCCTATCAGGATGCTGGGCTATGACTTTTCCCAATTTGGGGTAGGTTATGAGTGGTCAGGCGATTTTGAAGCGATCACAGTTTTTACCACTTTCCCTTTTTAGGATTTCCCCGTGGACTGGAAGATGTTATCTTCGGCGAACATTTAAATAAAAAATTGCCTGGAAGTCCAATATTCACAAAAATTGTTCGACAGAACAGACATAGTGATTGATTGTTACGAAAAATCGGATACTATGAGTACAAATGTATGATTTAACAAACATTTCCCGTCAAGTCGGTGCTGCAATTCGTGTCCGCCGAAAACAACTCGGCATGACTCAGCAGGATGTCGCCGAGATCGCAGGTCTGCAGCGCCAGACAGTAAGCCGTGTGGAGGCCGGCAACGAGGCTGTTACCTTCTCATCAGTGGCGCACATAGCCGCGGTGGTTGGTCTCGACCTTGGCGTCACGCCCCGTTATGACGACGGTCGCACATGAAACCATCAGATGCCAAAGCTGCCGAGATTGCAGATGTCTACAAAGATGATCAGTTAGCCGGCTACCTCACCAGAACCCGCGGTGGCGTGTCTTTCAGCTATGCCCAGGAATATATTGCTGGTAGCAACGATGCGGTGGCTTCTACTTTGCCTGTGCGTGAAGCCCCGTACACCACCGGTGCAGGTGCAGTACCGGCTTTCTTTGCAGGTCTGCTTCCGGAAGGAGCGCGTCTGCTGGCAGTCATCGCGGCGGTCAAGACTTCA
>QNFP01000378.1 GCA_003645535.1 Gammaproteobacteria bacterium
ATATAGACAGCCGCACCTTTCACTCCCGTCTGGTGTCTGTTGATTTACCTTATTTAATTGTGCCGCTGACATCACAGCAAGCTGTACGCAAGGCGCGCTTTAGTCTGGATGCCTGGAGTCAGTCCAGCGCGCCGGCTATGGCGGCTCAGGAGATTTTTATTTTTAGTGGCAGAACAAGTAACCCCGACACTGATTTCCATGGCCGTTTACTGGGCCCCAATATCGGCGCCCTTGAGGATCCACCCATTGGCTCGGCGATGCCCTGTTTTGCAGGCTATCTTGGCGACCACGAACATATCCGTGAAGGCACCTATACTTTCGCTATTGATCGGGGTACGCCAGAAACGCGACGCAGTTTATTGAATATTGAAGTGGATTATCACACTGGTAAACCGTCTACCATACGAGTTGGTGGCGAGGTTGTGCTGGTCAGTAAAAACACTTTGATATTGGCTTAAAAATTTAGCGAGGTAATGCCATGCTTTTTGGTCGTAATAGAAAAAACCCTATTGCTATTGCCGACAAGAAAGTCGCTAACTGGACCTACGCAACCTGCGGCTACTGTTCCACCGGCTGTGCCATTGAGGTGGGCAAGAATAGTGAAGGCCAGGTCGTCGCCTCTCGCGGGGTAGCCAGTGCAGATGTCAATCGTGGCAAACTCTGCCTGAAAGGCATGTACGAGCACGAACTGTTTGACGCCGCCGGTCGTGGTGAATTCCCGCTGATACGCTCACAAATTGGCCAGCCCTTTGAACGCACTGACTGGGACACAGCCCTCGACCACATGGCCAGCGAGGTTAACCGTATCCAGCAAGCTTACGGTCGCGATGCCTTTGCCGTAGTGTCTACCGGACAAATTCTCACCGAGGAATTTTACACCCTGGGTAAATTAACCCGGGGCCTGCTCGGCACCAACAACTACGATGGCAATACCACTTTATGCATGGCCTCAGCGGTATCCGGCTACAAACGCTCATTTGGCTCCGATGGTCCACCCGGATGTTATGAAGATTTTGAGCATACTGACTGCCTGATCGCCTGGGGTTCCAATTTACCCGAGCAACACCCCATTATTTACTGGCGTCTCAAAGAGGCGATGGAAAAGCGCAAGTTTCCGCTTATCGTAGTCGACCCGCGGGTCACCATGCTCGCCCAGTTCGCAGACATCCACCTGCCGATCCGCCCGGGTACCGACCTGGTTTTACAGAACGCGCTAATGCATGTCATTTTCGACGAGGGACTTGAAGACGCCGACTACATAGCGGCAAATACCACGGGCATTGATGAGCTACGTGAGGAAGTCGCCAAATGGGATCCGGTCACTGCCTACAAGGTTTGTGGCATCGACGAAGACACCATACGCAATGTCGCACGGCTCTATGCTCAAGCACCGGCTGCTATGCACATCTGGACCATGGGTATAAACCAGAGCACCCATGGCTCTGATGGCGTCGTCGGCCTCAACAGTCTAAGCCTGATCACTGGCAATATGGGCAGACCCGGCGCTACTTCACTGTCCATTACGGGTCAATGCAATGCCATGGGTACTCGCGAATGGTCGTCCTGCTCCGGACTGCCCGGTTATCGTCAGCTTGAAAATCCTGAACACCGGGAGGAAATTGCTAGGTTCTGGAATGTAGACCCGGAATTCTTTCCTAAAAAGCGCGGACTTGCCCAAACTGATATTTTCCCCGCCATTGAGACGGGACAAATCAAAGGCTTATGGCTGGTGGCCACTAATCCATTAACCTCCATGGCAAATACACCGCGCATCCGCAAAACTCTGGAAAAGCTCGAATTTCTGGTTGTCCAGGATGCCTACGCAGATATGGAGAGCAATCAATATGCGCACCTGTATCTGCCCGCTACTGTATGGGCGGAACGGGAAGGCACTTTCACCAATACCGAGCGCCGCGTCAATATCGTCCGCCAGGTTGTGCCGCCGAAGGCAGAAAGCAAAGCTGACCTGAAGATTTTTAATGAACTGGCCAAACGCTTCGATCCAGAAGGCAAGGTACATTTCCCTGAGCAGTCCGCCGATGTCTTTAAAGAAATGGGCGAGCTATCCAAAGGCCGCTTGCTGGATATTTCGGGAATGGATCATGACCTTATAGAACAAAGCCGGGGCATTCAGTGGCCTTACAGCGCAGAGCAACGCGACCACGGCGAAGCCCCGCGCCCTGGCGGTGTGCGACTTTACACTGAGCAACAGACGTTTTGTCATCCTGGCGGGCGAGCAAAGCTCATTCCCCTGCCCTTCGTAGATAACAATGAGCGGCCCGATGAACAGTACCCGTTCTGGCTTAATAGTGGCCGTTTGGTGGAACATTTTCATACCCGTACGCGCACCGGTAAGGTCGGTAACAACAACAAATTCAGCCCCATCCCGTTTATGGAAATCAATCCGGATGCCGCTGCTGAATTAGGCATTAAACATCAGGAATATGTGCGCTGCGTATCGAAACGCGGTGATGCCGTGGTCATGGCCATGACCACTCAGCGCGTGCCCAGAGATATGGTATTTATTCCTTTCCATTTTTACGATTGCGTCAACCGCTTAACATTGGGCTTACTCGACCCCCACTCGCGACAACCGGCCTTTAAACAATCGTCGGTACGTATAGAAACCATGGCCGATCAGATCGAAGCTGCGCGTATCAACCGCGATATGAGAGCTTACTGATGAACTCAATAGATCCCCTAAGCAATCATCAAGCGAAGTCAGCAGACCAGGTGTCCATTGAGGCCGGTATTCCTGTCGAGGCCAGTATTCCTATTTTCGAAGTGCGTGGCGATGAGCCAGCGCACGCATTTTTGCGGGACCCTGCCCATCAAGATCCGCTACCCGAAAACCAGACTGGTAAAACCACCAATTGCCACGGCAACTTAATCGACCTGGTTAATGAAACCAGCGCCCTACACGGTGACAGTTTGCGCATCAACGGTAACGAGGCCATTGGCGACAATGCCAACCGCTATAAGCAACACGGCTTTTTCCTCAATGCCGACAACTGCATCGGCTGTCATGCCTGCGAAACCGCCTGTAGTGAGAAAAACGACAATCCTGCCCATATTGCTTTTCGCTCAGTGGGCTACGTGGAAGGCGGCACTTACCCCGATTATCAGCGCATCAATATTTCCATGGCCTGCAATCACTGCGATGACCCAGTGTGTTTAAAAGGCTGCCCTACGCGGGCCTATACCAAATTTCCTGAATACGGGGCCGTACTACAGGATCCGGATATCTGCTTTGGCTGCGGCTACTGCACCTGGGTCTGCCCATACAATGCGCCGCAGCTAGACCCGGTCAAAGGTGAAGTCACCAAATGTAATATGTGTGTGGATCGACTAGAAGTCGGTCTAAAGCCCGCCTGCGTATCGGCCTGCCTGGGTAATGCCCTCGACTTTGGCGTGATAGAAGATATTCCACAAAATCGTATTGAAGCAAAAACCGAAATCCCGGGTTTTCCTTCACCGTCTATAACCCAGCCCAATATCCGCTTCCAGCAAACCCGGAGTACCCA
>QNFP01000379.1 GCA_003645535.1 Gammaproteobacteria bacterium
CTCGGTGCAAAAATGGTCCATAACGAGATTCATCATGGCGAAGCCGTCGAGGAGAAAATTTCTCTTTCCGATCGCTTCGGCCTCTGGGTTTCATTCTACGTTTTCAAGCAGGATCTTTATCTGGAGATTGTGCAGAAGACCATCGCCCGACTCTGTGTCGAGAGCAGTATCGAACCGCAATGGGATGAAGGCTTGGCTAAAACCGCCATCAAATGGTCTCACGAAAAGAGCAAACGCTGTGGGCGGACCGCGTTACAGTTTGCGCGTCACTGGTTGGGACAACATATGTTGGAGAAAGATGGCTGAACATTCACCCGGTTCGCCAGGCTAACCTTTAAAAAAGGCCCACCCCAATGAAGGGTGGGCCTTTTTTGTTCTTTGTCTGGTGAGTTTATATGAGTCTCTAGGAGGCTGTGTCATTTCGCCATGCCTTGGTAACGTTTTTTGTTATGCGAGAAAACCTGCTGACAATTCTTGTGAAACCGTAACGGTAATAGACGTATTGTAATCCATGGAACACCACATTAGCCCCCTAAGTAGCTGAAAAAACACATAAAGTATGGTTGGCACAAGCGTTGCTATGTATCATTAGTATGGTGTCTTACGGTTTCTGAGATAAATGGATACCTCCTGGTAATTGTAGAGTTTGAGCTTATTAACGAATGAACCTTTTTATTTAAAAGGAGGAATCACATGAATAATCTAACGTCGGCTTTACGCAAAGTATCCACCTGTCTGGTTTTGCTGCTGCTGTACAGCACAACAGCCTTCTCCGGTGACTACATCGGCCTCTACTGCGTTGATATTGACACCAACCCACCTACCAGGATCCTCGAGATGGCGGTTTCGTCTATTACTGATAACCACTTCTCGCTCTATGGAACTCACATGGACCAGTCGGGTACAATTGGATCGTTGACTGGCAGTGCTTCTGTGGTGGGCAATGAAGTGTCTGTGGCTGTTAATGCCACCTACTCTGGCAGTCTTGCGTATGGTGTCTCGACTTACCAATTAAACCTCGATATTGCGACCTTGTCTGGTTCTTACTGGAGCACGACTAGTGTTTTGGGACCTTCTATGTCTTGGGTTCTCCGCTCTGGAGATGCTGCTGTGGTTTCTTGTGATACTCCATTGACGGAATTTTCAAATTCCTGTGCTGATGGGTCTTGCGATACCGATAATGGCAATGACACTGATAATGACAATGATGGATATACCTATAACGATTGCAACGACAGTGACCCAGGGATCTATCCTGGAGCACCGGAAACATGTGAAGATGGCATAGATCAGGATTGCAATGGTGCTGATAAGGCCTGCTCCACCGGGTTCGATGGTACCGATCAGGATAATGATGGTCATGTCTTTGGCGATTGTAACGAAAACGACCCAAGCGTCTATCCGGGTGCGACAGAAATCTGTGGGGACGGGATTGATCAGGATTGCAACGGCGCTGATGAAGCCTGTCCCACAGAGGGAAGCCTTTTCGACAAAGACAACGATGGCCAAACATTTGGCGATTGCAATGACAACGACCCGAATATCTATCCAGGTGCGACGGAAATCTGTGGCGACGGGATTGATCAGGATTGTTCCGGAGAGGACCTGAGCTGTGATACCGGTCCTGAGGCTTACACCGACAATGGCAACGGCACTGTCACCGACACCGAGACTGACCTGATCTGGCAGCAGAGCGACAACGGTATGGCTCGTAACTGGCAAATAGCCATTGATTATTGTAACAACCTCACTCTTGCTGGGTCTTCAAGCTGGAGACTGCCAAGTCTGGGTGAATTGGAGGGTCTGCTTGATACGTCAAAGTCGCCTATGATTGATCCCGTTTTTACGGGGACAAATACCTCCGACTTCTACTGGTCATCTACAACCAACGTCGACAATGCTGATGCTGCGTGGGGCGTAAGCTTCGCCACTGGAGCTACCCAGTACAGCAGCAAGGTGCGCTCCAAGTATTATCGTTGCGTGCGCTGAGAGAAGAGGGTCGATCTTCTGACTCTCTGGACGTCTGAGTGAGTTTATGCGGCACTGACCACAAGTAAAGTTATGGCCACCCGGTTTGATTACCGAGTGGCCATTTTTTTGTCAGTGTCCGTAAGAATTATGGGGTTCTGTCACTCGCCTTTGATGTACTTTTTGAGCTGCTTGATTTCGAAATCCTTCTCGTCCAGCGAGGCCTTGACCAGGTCACCGATAGATGCCAGCCCGACCAGTTGATCATTCTCCATGACCGGCAGGTGGCGACAACGCTTGTCAGTCATGATTGCCATGGCCTCATCAACGGAAACCTGGAGTGATACATAGCAGATATCCTCAGACATAACCTGGCGGACGAAAGATTTTTGGGAACAGCGGCCTTCCAGATCAACCTTGCGGGCATGGTCACGCTCGGTAAAGATGCCGACGACCTGATCTTTGTCTATGACCACAAGAGCCCCGACACCTTTCTCAGCCATTAGTGCCAAGGCATCATAAACCCTGGCATCCGAACCAATACTCCAGACATCACTTCCTTTAAGTTTCAAGATCTGAGCAATAGATTTTGACATACCCGCTCCCTGTTGAGTAATGAGATTAGGGAAGTTTAGCAAAAAAGCTGCGTGAATAAAAGCGATTGTCACATGGCAGGCCATAGCTGTCGAGATTAGCTGGTCTAGCAGCCTGTCGGCCCATCAATGAACAAGGTCAACAAACTGGCTGCTAGCAGTAGTTTTTGTTAACCTGAATCAGTGGGTTTTAAGTTTGGCCAGCCCCCAGGAACCGGTCTTCGAGCATGATCTCAAACTCGGCCAGTGCAATCTCGTCAATACCAAGAAACTGTGCTTCTCCGGTGGTTGGAAAGACAATATCGGGCTGCTTCGTCCAACCAAGACCTAGCTTGCGGCAACCCTTGTTCGCCAGCTTGACCAGGGCGACCATAGTGTTTTGCTTATCCAACTCCTCGCCATGGTGATCGGCGACCACCTCTTTATAGACTTCCGGAAGATTCCAGTCTTCGAAAAGACGCAGACCTTGCTCAACGTGCATGGTGGTCAGAACTTCCTGAACCAATTGCCTGGAAAGTGTAATGCCGAACTCACCGCAACTCGCAATTTCCTCTAAAGCCGCCAGCAGGAACTGTTTACCAATGTCGTGCAGCAACCCGGCCAGATAGGCTTGATCAGCAATACCCTGGTAGCTACAACGGTTCGCCAGCCACCTGGCACCAAGAGCACAGCCTTGGGCATGTTGCCACAGGCTCGGCATATAGCGTGGCAGCAGCTCTCCCTGAGGACAGCCCTCGCCCTCCCGGCAAGCTCGCTCAACGACCTGGGCAGCTTTGTCACTGCCAAGACGGGTCACGGCGTCCTGTATAGAAAGAGTTTTCTGCAAACCGGCAAAGAATGATGAATTAGCGGCCCGGAAGAGGCTGCAGAGCAGAGCCGGGTCATAGCTGACCAGAGACCATAACTGCTTTGACTCGGGGCCTTCGGCTATCAG
>QNFP01000380.1 GCA_003645535.1 Gammaproteobacteria bacterium
AGTTGCAGTCCCAATATAACATTGAGTGTTTTTGTTGAATTGGGTAAGAAAATACCGATATTTTCCTGGGGTTGTGTTATTTTTTTTAAGGCGTTACCTATGGCAATTGAGCGGGTGATTAAGCGGTTGTATGAGAGTGGTTGTCTTTCCAAGTCTTCTGCAACCGTATGTTTGCCGCCGTAGATAGTACGGGCTTCTAATAAGGCTGAAAATAAGGTTTGTTGATAATGACTGGTCGCAAAAATCATATCACTCATCAAATCAGCAAGGATGTGGCCACAGTATTTGCGACGAGACTTGCCCCGTAAATCTGGACTGGCTTTTATAGTGGTGTGAGGTAGGATTTGGATGGTTATTTTAGGAAACCAGCGTAGGCGAACAATGTTTCTCAGTTTAGAAAAGTGGGTATATTCAGCGCCTTGAATACGAATAGGCAGGATTGATGCACCTGATTTATCAGCGACCATGCCGGTGCCATCGTATATCTTCATTAATGAGCCGGTAACGGTGATACGACCTTCGGGAAAAATAACTGTTTTAGTATCGCTTTGTAAATGATGAATCAGCGCTTTTAAGGATAATGGCTGGGTGGGATTCATCGGGAAAACATGAGAAAGCCCTAAAAACGGTTTTAACCACCAGCGTTCGGAAATCTGGGTGTTAATGGCGAAGGTAATATTATCGGGCAGAAATACGCCTAACAATAAAGGATCTAAGAAAGAGGTATGGTTGGAGATGATTAGTACACGATTACCTGCATTTTTATAATTATCCAGCCCTTTAACGTCAACTTTGTAGATTAACGTTAGAATCCAGCGCAAAATTTGTTTTAGCATTGTTTTCTCCTCACAAGGAGTTTATTAGATAGTGTGAGTGTACTATACATTTTAATTAAACAGTGTTCAATTAAAATAGTTAACTTTTTTTATACCTGTTAATAATATACAGGTTCGTTGTTGGAAGTGATGCTTTAGTCTCGCTCGGAGCACGCGAGGCTAAAGCCTCACTTCCAAATAAAAACTACTCTTTTCTCGTTTACGCTGTGCGTCACTGCCATTGACTTAAGAAAAACCCCCTATAAATTCAATAGCAAATCTCAACTTAATGGCATTGGGCTTTTGGTTTTTTTCGATAAGCGGAGCTTATTTTCATGCGTTCCCAAGCGGGAGCTTGGGAGTTTCCACGTTTAAAATCAAGCCTTATTTTTATAATAACTAAAGTTTCGGAGTTCAAAAAACCCAAAATAACAACCGTAACTTATTGATAGATAAGCATAAGAGGCCTCGGAAATGGTATAATATTGCCTGCATCACCAACCAATATTAACCAAAAAAGAGACCTCAGCATGAATATTGCCACAAAAATAACGGGACTTCCAGCGCTAACCACAGATCTACTTCAAAGCGAGGGCTGTTTAGTTGATAACCTATTCGCCGATTTATGGAAATCAATGGGAATGAATGCCTTAGTAAGCAAAGTGGGGTTTAGCAAACGCTCAGGAACGCCTATTACTGAACTGGTTTACGTATTGACTCTTTGGGTTTGGTTGAAAAAAGACACCATTGGCATGTTTGCTCGTGAATCTTTACACTATTTCACCACGGCTGAAAAAGATGCACTGTACTCAACACTGAATCGAGAGGACTTAAATTGGCGGAAGCTGAACCTTCAAACTGCGGTGAAAACGATTAAGCAGATGCCTGTCTCTCAATCAACAAAAGCCTTTGTTCTGGATGATTCCATTAAAATACGGCATGGAAAAAAGATGCCTGGAGTCTCTAGTCATTTTGATCATACTTTAGGCCGGTCAGTCATGGGGCAGCAAGTTTTAAATTTAGGCTATAGCTGTGAGCATGGATTTGTCCCTTTGGATAGTGAGATATTTGTCAGCAAAGTTAAGGCGCAAGGTTTGTATGAAGACTTTAAGGATGCACGAAGTATTGTGGGTAAACGATACCTTCAAGCACAGCAACTCACCAAACCACAAATGGCTAAAAGTATGATGGCAAGAGCCATTCGGGGCGGAGTAAACGCTGAATTCTTGCTGGCTGATGCTTGGTTCGGGACTAAAGCAATGCTACGAAGTACAGAGGATTTATCCTTAACGGCCATTGTCCGAATGAAAAAAAGTAAACTGAAATATCGCTTAACCACGTACAAAAATGAGCAAGAAGTCGTCCGAGACTTGGATTTAAAAGAGCTGTATAAACAGACTGTTAGAAAAAAATGGCAGAAGATATTAGGACAACCTTATCAATGTAAAGTGTTAGATGTTCAACTGAACCTTGCAGGTTCAAAAAAAGAGCCAGAGCAATGGCGAAACGTTCGGTTGCTATTTGTAAGAGGAAATACAGAGCTTGAAAAGAAAGAGACAGGGAAACATGATTGGGCTGTTTTTTTGAGTACCGACATAAACCTTGAACCCGAAAAAATTCTTGAAATCTATGCTTTACGCTGGGCGGTAGAGGTTTACTTTAAGGAAGCTAAACAACACCTGGGATTTTTAAAAGAGCAAAGCACCCACTATGCCGCTTATATCGCCTCTATCCACCTTGTGGCAATACGGTTTTGTTTACTCATCAGTGCCAAACAAAGTACCGGGTCTTCTGGGTTTTCAGAAGTACGAAGCTCGCTAAGCCACAACTTGCGAGATATAAATTATGCTACGCGCCTTTGGCAAGTTTTTAAAGCCGTCATTACAGGTGCATTAAATGAATTGAAGGATCTACTTGGTGAGGCAGTGACATTGGTGATGGAAACCATTGAAGAGCACATAAATTGCTTTTTTGTACAAGCCCTGCAACTTGACCCAAAAACTCTACGGCTAGAATATCAATAAATCAATAGGATACACGTAAATTTGGGTTAACATAGGGAAAAACGAACCCCGAAACTTTAGTTATTACATTGCTTAACTCATAACATTCAGCTAAAAACAGAGTGTCAAATATTTTTACAACTATTGAAGTGCACTCCATATTCAATAACTGAAAACCAATATAAATGACGAAGTTATAAAGCTTTATATTTTGTGGCTCCAATAATGCTTTAATCAATTAATTGGAAAAATGTTAATGCTTAAGAAAACAAAGTGACTTATACCTTTAATAATGCCTCACGGATTGACCTCCACTAAAAGCTTGCCCCTCCGCCAGTTAGCAACCAGAGTACTTCAGGCACCTCATTTGTACACCGAAGGATGAACTTGTTAATACTAGATACCATTTTTGTAACCTTATGAAAAACCTTCGCATCCTTTATTTTGATACAGATGATTATTTTGCTAATCAAGTCAAAATTCGACTTCAGTGGAAAGGTTATAAAGTCACAGCAACGGATAGTGAGTTTGAATTCATAACAAAAAAAGAACACTCAACTTATGATCTTTTAATTATTGATTTATTCGCCTCTGAAATAGCCGCTTTTTCTTTGCTGGAAAATCTAAAAAACATACCGACTATAGTTATTAGCACTGATAAAAACTATCATCA
>QNFP01000381.1 GCA_003645535.1 Gammaproteobacteria bacterium
ACGAAGCAAAGGGGTCACGAAGAAAAGACCAGGGGTCGGGAGTGAATGGCACTGTCGTGGGTGTAAACGGCAGTTAAGTTTTTTCGTGATCGATGGTTACGTCAATTTTTGAGAAAAACGGCTTCCGCAGCCGTGGGCGCACGAAAATCCCGTCGACGGCTAACCTTATTTTTGATAAAACAAGGCTGCGTCGTAAAAGATTTTGGTGTTGCGTCGAGGTCCCTCCTTGACCATGCTCAGAACTCTTGACATTCCCCCAGCGGTTTTGTGAGCGGTTCGTGCGGCTGAATGGCGAAATTCAGGCGGAGACAAGTGCCTGGAAATTTGGTCCGCAAAGCGTTGAGTTTCTCGCACAGCGTTCGGATTGCTTCGCTCCGATGAGGGGATGATTGTGGTGCTAACTCCACATATAACTCCTCGCCTCGAACCTCGACGCGAGCCGTCGACTGAAATGCGGCGTGCAACAGTGTGCGACCCTCATCATCGGTGCGGCAATAGTGATCGCGAATCAACGCCACGAGCTCGGTTTCCACCTGGTACGCTGTCATCTTGATCGTGTCCGCAATCAGCTTCTTTTCCGTCGTCAATGTCTTCAAGTCGTCCGCCGCGACACGTTTCGGAAGCTCGTTCAATTGCGCCGCTAGTCGCAACACGTTTGCCTCGGCTTCGGCTAGTTCCGCCCGCAGCTTTGCGTGCGCTATCTTGAACCCGTGTATCGTCCGCTGATTGGACCGCCCTTTACTTCCCACCGCATCTCCCAGTTGTGCCTGCAGACCCTGCACCACTGCCCTCGCCTTGGACAACTCGGCCTTGATCGGACGACGAGCCGGATTCGGTCGGTCGGTACCATCCGCGACGTCTTGCACGCCATACTCCAATAAACTGTCCAACTCAAATTCCGCGTCCATATATTTGAAAAAGTTCTCCTGACGCCAACGATTGAACTGACGATAGGGTACTTCCGCTGTGGCCAAGTCCGTTCGTGTCGTCAGAATCGCTGTTTGATGGCCATCCGGGCGAAGCACGCGAACCTCCCGCATCCAAAAGAATTCAGGTCCCAAGGCACGCGATCGTTTCTTTCGCTTGGGGCGAAGACGCCCAACCTTCACGCGTTTCCGATCCGCTACGATGTAGCCATAAGCCCAACCATTTATGGTAAATTCGTCTTCCATAAAGTGCGATTCAGGCCATGGAGATGTCTTGCCCTTGCGGTAGGTCATTACATCAAATCCCAGATCCACCAGCCGCGCAAATAGTTTGGGGCTATAACCGCCTCGATCAAAGATGACCGTCGGTCGACGCTCGCCAACGAGCTTTTTCACATCCTTGAGTATCGGCTCTAGTACTTGCGTCAGACCTTCATTCATCTCGCTGGTAACCACAAGCAACGGCTCTCCATCGGCGTCGTGGACCCAGTTACTCGTCGCTGCGGGCTTGGCGACCTGGCTTTGTGACTTCTTCGCCTTTGCCAGAGCATACCCACCATGATATTCCTGCACATGTCCGTCCACATAGAGAAACGCCACACGATCCGGAGCCTTGTCGATCCGACACTGGGCCGCCGCCTGCATCAGCTCTCGCGCCTGTTTCCGAGCAGCCAATTCCGTCACTTTGCGACGCACGGTTTTTACCTCGGGTGCCCGATCCAGACCCACGATATGCCCCAATTCACGAGGGTTGTACTCCTTGAAGTGCTCGGGACGCTTGATACGCAACAGCGAGCTCACGAATAACACGACCACAGTAGTTCGCAAACCATAAAACGAGGGACCTAACGAATGATAGACCTTGGAAAACACGTCCAGCAACCCACTGTTCACCAGCAAGGGGATCGCCAGCAATACACCGGCTTGCCGCAAGCACGGACGGTCTCCAAACAGCGGTACCGCGTCGTCGAGTTGCCCTAGACACGCCAAGCCGCGGTCTCCAACGCGGTTGTCTGGATCTCGGTCAATCGTAAACCCTTCCCCAGCGAGCGTGGCCAGCGTCTCAGAGAGACTCTCGGGTCGACCAAATCCCGGTTTCCCATCTGCTTCCGAAGACGATCTGCAACGCACCTCATCGTCAGTCCCAGCATTCGTCTGTAACCGCGAGGCCTCTGTTCTCTTCTTGCGATTCTTCGTTTCCTCGCCTTTCTGCTCGTCCGCCTGAAGCTCTCCTTCTGGAAGCTGCTCCGCACTCGGTGTTTCAGTATCAGCGTCGGGCCAAAGCAACCCAGGACGCGCGGGCGGGCGACGCCGCAGACCCAAGCGAGCCAAGGCTCGGTGAATCGCGCCATCACTTACTGCCAAACGCCGAGCCATCTCAGTATTGGTAATACCTTGCGCGAACCACTTTCGCAGTACGGAGTCACTCGTCGCTGGAACGGTGCGTGGCCGCCCTGACGACTTCCTTTTTTCTAGCCCCTCAATTCCCTGCTCCTGAAAACGCTTCTCCCAGCGACGTTGAGTGGCCACTGAATGTCCAAAGCTCTGACTCACTTCTTCCTGGGTAGCTAATTCGCCGAGTCGAAGCTGAACTGCGGCGTATCGCATCGAGAGCGTGTCAGAAATGGGAAAGCGATAGAGCGGCTCATGCCAGCGAAAGATGACTCGCACGTCTGCCTGATCCACAAAATATAGAGTCCGGTTAATTACCGTTCGGCCGTAGTGGTCACCGTCTTCTGACGTTGCGGATTCATCAAAAAGAACAGACGTATGTTTTGCGATACTCACAGCTCAGCGTCTCTCATATAGAAGGCAATGATTCCTCTCTATAGTAGATGCGCTCTCATCTCAATAAATTCCCGAAAACCGCTCAATCTTTCCCGAAACCTCAATCCTGCAATTTTCGCATTTCACCCGCAAACCGCGGCCCTATGTCAGGAGTTCTGAAATTGGCGAAATCAAATGTATGATCATTGTCGGTTTTCGGCTCAGCGATTGGCAGCAGCAGAAAAACCGCACGCTGACCTATGAGGATGTCGAGTTGATTGGTCTATGGCCAGTGCGTACTTCGACGGGGGAGATTGTCAACGGCCAGCTCGAATCGGCCATCGGTCGCACAGGTCTTCCGCAGTTGATCATCAGCGACGATGGCCGTGACCTGCATCGCGGCTTGTCGCTGTTCCAAGAGCAACACAGCGAGGTCGTTTGGATTTATGATATCAAGCACAAGACGGCTAGTCTGCTGAAGCGTGAACTGGAAGGCGATCCGCTGTGGACGGCGTTCGCAACGCGGGCCAACCAGATGAAGCGGCAGGTGTACCAGACAGAGTTAGCCTTCAGCAATTCGCCTCAGCAGCGTGGCAAGGCACGCTATATGAGCGTGGACACATTGGTGGCCTGGGGCGTGAAGGTGCTGAAGTGGTTGGACGAGCCACGACCGACGGGGCGAGAACTCGCCTTGGATCGCATCGAAGAAAAGCTGGGCTGGTTGCGTGACTACCGGGAGCCGTTGCGGTGCTGGGAACAAGCGATGCAAGTGATTG
>QNFP01000382.1 GCA_003645535.1 Gammaproteobacteria bacterium
ATGATTGGTCAGTCGGTTATCAATGTGAAGTCCGGTGGCCGTGGCCGCTTATCCACCTTTATAGCCGGCCTGTTTCTGATCATCATGGTGGTCTTTCTGGACGAGTGGATCGGCCAGATTCCCATGGCGGCACTGGTCGCAGTGATGATTATGGTTTCCATAGGCACCTTCTCCTGGGACTCCCTGCGCAACCTTAAAAAGAGCCCACTATCCAGTAACATAGTGATGACCTCCACCGTAGTCGTAGTGGTGGTGACCCACAATCTGGCTCTGGGCGTGTTTGTTGGCGTGCTGCTGGCGGCGATGTTTTTTGCCAATAAAATCGGTCGTTATATGGCGGTCAAAGTTGACTCAGGCGAACATGGTCAGACCGATGGTCAACTAGAAGGCCAAATAGAAGGTGAACGCACATATAAAGTAGTGGGCCAGGTGTTCTTCGCTTCATCTGAGCAGTTTGTGCAATCATTCGATTTTAAGGAAGTGCTGGAGCGGGTTACTATAGATGTTAGCGATGCTCACTTCTGGGACATTACCGCTGTTGCGGCGCTGGATAAGGTCGTACTCAAGTTTCGTCGTGAAGGTGCCGAAGTCAATCTTATTGGCATGAACGAAGCCAGCGCCACTATCGTCGACACCTTTGGCGTCCACGATAAGCCAGAAAAAGTTGAACAAATGCTCAACACCCATTAATGCTCGTCTGGCAATAACCCATTAGTTCCCTGGTAACAGAGGCGTAAAGATGATCAACGTAGTTAGCTGTATCGATGGTTCTCCCGGCGCTTTTGCCGTTTGCGATGCCGGCGCCTGGGCCAGCCAGCGTATGGCCACACCCCTGCAACTGCTCCATGTGCTGGATAAATCCGAGAGCCCTGCGCGCACTGATCTTTCCGGGAGTCTTGGTGTTGATAGCCGCGAGCATCTACTCGACGAGCTGGTTGAGCTCGATGCAAAGCGTAATAAGTTAGCCCTCGAACATGGCAAGCTGATGCTCGAAGCTGCCAAAAACCGTGCGGCAGAAAAAGGTGCTCAGGATATAACTACACTGCAACGCCACAGCTCCTTGCTAGAAAGTATTCTCGAATTGCAAGACGACACCCGCCTGCTAATCATGGGTCGTCTCGGTGAAAGTCATGCTGGACAGGCCATGGCCGTGGGTAGCCAGTTAGAGAGCGTGATTCGCGCCGTCCATAAACCCATACTCATCACCCTTGATCAGTTCGCCGCGCCAAGCAATTTCATGATCGCCTTCGATGGCCGCAGTGTTACCCAAAATGTCCTCGATACCCTGATCGCCAGCCCTCTTCTTCAAGGTCTGCCCTGCCATCTGGTCGCAGTAAACAACACCAGCCTCGACCGTGGCCCGGAATTACAGGCCGCCGCTGACAAACTCACCGGAGCCAGGTTTGCTGTCAGCTGCACAGTGCTCCAGGGTGAAGTGCAGGCAGAGTTACAGGCTTATCAGCAGGAACATGGCATTGATTTAATGGTTATGGGTGCTTACGGCCACTCCCGCATTCGCCGTCTGTTTCTGGGTAGCAATACTACCGATATGGTCAGCGCCAGTACCATACCGCTTATTATTGTTCGTTAGAAATTTAGTTGTGCGCTAGCCATTCCGATACTTACCGTCTTTCGGCATCGGCATCGGCATCGGCATCGCCATCGGGGAATGGGCGATCATTTTAAGATTCCGACAGATGTAATTGCGTAACTTTCCGTGATAAAGGCCCTGATAATGACCCTAATAAAAACCTTGATTCATCCCCAGGAAGCTCGCAAGAGCCGATAGTTTCTTGGCGCCACCCCAGGCGCCACATTAACTTGACAATGTTGGTTGTCGGGTTCATCGCCACATCATATAGATGGCTAACTGACACCTTAACGAGCATTCCGGTACGCAGTTGATTTACCATAGGAAAGAATTATTTTCTGGCTGAACCGACTATTTTGCATTAACCTTTAGAGCATTATTGACGCGATTTGCGCGGCGGTTCGCCGGTGGGCATCGGGTTATCCAACGTCCATTTCATGAAAAAACGAATATTGCCAGGAGATTTGTCGATGAAAACCCTAAAGTACATTTTCATGCTTACCATTCCTTTCTTTTTTCTGTCAACGGCTTCTGCGTCGGATCAAAGCAAACAGTCAGAGTATAAACCCGCACGCAACGCCCAGGGGCATCCCGACATCCAGGGCATCTGGGACTTTCGCTCACTGACTCCGCTTGAGCGGCCGAAGGGGCTGGGGGACAAGGCGGTGTTCACACCAGAAGAGGAGGAGGCCTATCGAGCCAAAGTGACGCAAGTCAATGATACTGATAACAAAAAGGATCTTGACCTTCCCGCCGAATTCGACGTAGAGGTGCCTTACAATAATTTCTGGCTGGATTATGGGACTGCAATGAATGAGGATCGCAGGACTTCACTTATCGTTGATCCAGCCAACGGGCGTTTGCCAGCGCTCACTCCAGAGGCAGTGGCAGGGATGAAGAACTATCAACAACGTGAGCTGCCGGTGCGCGATTATTTCTCTATTGGCCTCAGCACATTTCGACCAGAGGGGCCCGAATCGCTAGGACTCTCCGAGCGTTGTATGGTGGGATTCAATGCCGGACCACCGCTGATACCCAGCGCCTATAACAACAACCTCCGAATCATTCAGGCAGCCAACTACATCGTGCTTTTCACTGAGATGGTTCACGATGCGAGAATTGTTCCTATGGATGGTCGCCCCCACTTAGCCAGTGAATTCGAAAAATGGACTGGCGATTCTCGGGGGCATTGGGACGGCGATACACTGGTCGTCGAGACCACTAATTTCACTGATAAAACGCCGACATACCAGTTGCCCCTGTCTGAGGCAGGTCAGGTCGGCGTGGTGGGTTCAGGGAAAAACCTCCATCTGGTCGAAAAGTTCACTCGCACCAGCGAGTCACAGCTGATCTATGAATATACAGTTACTGATCCCACCACATTTACACGCCCCTTTACCGTAGCCATTCCGTTGCGAGCGACTGAGGACCAGATATTTGAGTACGCCTGTCACGAGGGTAATCACGCCATGGTAGGCATGCTTGGAGGCGCACGACAGCTGGAAAAAGAAGCAGCTACCGCAACTGCCAATTGAACGGTAAATTGTAGTGCCATTTGCCGTTGTGGCAGAATCAACACCGCAGTAGAAAATTCAATGGTTGTGGTCGCGCAGGCCAGATAACCCGTGGTTACAAAGGGCTCATGAAAAGGTGTGTCTTTGTCCTAGGGCCCGTCAAAGCGGCCTGGGCATAATCACGGATGGCAATGGGGTCATTACCTATTTCGGTTGGCTGTGACAATGGCGTTAGTCGTAAACCAGGTGTATTGGATCGAAGAGCCACTTCTTGTTGGTATTTTTTAGAGATAATTGATCTGCAGATACCCAGGCTTATACATGTATAAATAAACTAAAAATCTATACATGTTATAAAAATA
>QNFP01000383.1 GCA_003645535.1 Gammaproteobacteria bacterium
ATAGTGCCCACCCAAGCGAGCAACGATAGTGCGGTGGTATAGAGTGTCCATAGATCTCGTGATAATGGGATATCATCATGGAAAAAGCCCATATCGATGATATTGGGCAGCAGTATCCAGCCCAGATAACGCCAGAGCACCCGACCCTGGGTTAACAAGCGTTCCTCCAGTGAAAATTCTCGCCCTGCAAATCGACCCGATATCGTCTCGGGAGAGACCAGGAACACTACTGTGATCAATACAATCGGTAGCGCAAGAAAACCCCACCCGAGCCATACCAGCCGTCGGCTCGGGCTGCCACACCAGATACCGCGAAAAAGTGTGACTTCAACCACTGCCACCAACCAGGGCAAGAGCGCGCCGTTTTCCTTGGACAGTACGGCCAGTGCTCCTAACAACACTAACCACAAACCGGCGGCAACAAGCTCCCCGATGGACGCACCGGACTCAGCCCAGCGCAGGCGATAACGGACAAACAGCAGTAGGCCCGCAATGATAAACAGCGTCGATAGTTGCGCCATCCGCTGAATCGCATAAAGCACCGTTGAAACATGAAGAGGGTGCAACAACCAAATTGAAGCTGCAATTATCGCCACGACCCGGCACTGATGGGCGCCCAACCGCAAATCTTTCAACGCAGGCGTCCGTAGCACTGCCCGACAAAAAAAATAAATGAAGACCGCGATCAGCAAATGGATGACAAGGTTGACCACTTTCAGGCTCGCTGGAGAGAAATCCCGGGCAGCGACAAAATTCACCGCGAAGGTAAACATGGCAACCGGGCGATGCAGTAACCCTGAGTCCGAACTCAAAACCGCAACGCGCCAATCGTCGAAATCCTTGCCATCAATCTGCAGGAAATGATTGGCTGTCAGGTTGGGCACATCGTCGAAAAAGAGCGGGGCCGTCAGGCCCAGGCTATAGGCGCAGATACAGACAAACCCAACAACGGCACCCAGTACGAAAAAATTATTGTTGTCTCGCATTATCCACGGTAAAACACCACTTTTCAGGCTTGCCACGCAGCACCCAGTAATATCCTTTCACCCAAACAAAAAAAGCCCGGCATAACCGGGCTCATCATACTAGACTTATCTATCCAAAGTTAACCACGACAGTTTGCTGGCAGGTATTTGGTTTTGATTTTGTTGATTTTACCATCGTCACCGGGAATACAATCCCAACTCATGGTGCCATCAGAATGTGTAGAGCCGGACAAATGAAACGCCAGTGTCCCTACACTACTAGTCCAGGTACCACCATCCCAAACAGTCGTGTAAACATTCGCAACGACTCTTACAGATTGGTTCACTGTGGGGGTTGCAATACTGATGAACTTGAGAATTTCACTGCCAGGACGGATGGCGATGGTATTAAGACCGAAAGATGTCGCGTCCGTCGGATATGTACCATTGGCCGCCACGTATTCGGCTATCGTCGTCTTCGACTCAGCCAGCGCACCCAGCGCCTCCGACAACTTGGAACGAACGATGTAGTCCTGATAAGCCGGCAGAGCAATCGCCGCGAGAATACCGACAATCGCGATCACGATCATCAGTTCGATAAGGGTAAAACCCTGTTGTACTTTCTTTTGTAATTTCATGTTGTTGACTCCTATCAAGTTAAACCATGCACCAGCCAAAACTACGCGGACCTGGAGCAAGCTATGTTGCAAGATTATCACATGCAGACGCCGTGCCAACAACAAACGCTAAAACTAAACAGAACAATATATCGTTAAAATACAATGTGTTACATAAGTATTTATTTTTGAGACACCTGTCTGGTGGAATTTTTTGCCAGCATGGAAACTGCCAAGTGAGGCGCAATTGTGACGATTTTTGTCACAACAAGATCATTCTCGCCACTATCTCGCCACTATCTCGCCACTATCTCGGTACTATCCCGGTACTATCCCGGTACTACGTTAGACTCGAATCAACTTGTTATTGCCAGCTTGAGGCGGCAGGCTAACCTGGGTACATCACAGCCCAACCACACTCCTTTATTCACCGAAAATGACTTTTCAATGCTAACGTTTTGCGAAGTATAAGTTGCACTAGTTCACAACTTTGCCTCTTTTCTCCAGATAAGTTCACACCCGGCTTGCCGGGGGTTTTAGAGTAGTTTAGTCTGCTATCAAAAATATATAGGGCAGCCTGTGACATGGACAATCGTCGTAGAACTATTGTAATCAACAAGAAGTTCCAATATCAGTACTCGTTGTTGATCGCGGCACTGGCCGTACTGCTGGTCAATGGCTTTATCATCATCCGCATGCTCATCCCGGGTGAGCAACCTCTCGCACTGACTACCTCAATGGCCGCAGGTCTGGCGGCAGTGGAATTCATACTGATCGCCGCTATCTGGTACGGCAGTCTGAAAGCCAGCCACCGCATAGCCGGACCGGTTTACGTCTTTGCGCGCGAAGTCGGCAAACTCGGCACAGGCGACCTGACCGCTCGCATCTCTCTTAGAGAGAAGGACATGTTCCAACCCGAGGCGGAACAAATGAACAACAGTATTGCCGCGTTGCGGAACAAAATAAGCACTGTCAAAGCACTGTCGGACCAGCTGCAACAGGCACAATCTGCAGGCGGGGAAACCGGTGCTATCGTGGATCAGCTTAACAACCAATTATCCACTTTTACTACGGCTAACGGAGAGTAATCGGCCATGGCTTTATCCGGTAAAACCGTCAATATCAAAAATACGATAACTCGCAGTGGGGGGTTTACCCTGATCGAGCTGATGGCGGTTGTCGCTATTGTGAGTATTCTGGCTGTCATTGCGATCCCCGCCTACCTGGATTATGTGGTGCGCTCCAAGGTGAGCGAGGGTATGGTTTTTGTTTCCGAAGCCAAAACCTCGGTTAGCGAATACTATTACAGCACCAAGGAGATGGCGGAAAATAACAACCAGGCCGGCCTTTCGCCCCCGGATGACTATGACAAGCCGGGAGGATTTATCAAGAAACTGGAGATCAGTAGCGCCCCAACAGCCGGCTATATCACTATTACTTTCAAGATACCGGGTTCAAGTGCCGACGGTAAGGAATTGCAGCTTATCCCCGCCACTACAGGCGGGCTTATATCCTGGACCTGCACTCCCCCGGCCGACAATGGGATCTCCGTCAACCAGATACCACCCAATTGCCGCGGGTAGTTAAACCACCCGAGCGTTAGCAGTTAGCCCAGACCTCCAATCGCACTCTGTATCGAGGTTCGACAGTGCTGGCAAGATTCACTAAAAATGTATAATTTGACCTCAATCGAAGGCTATCTGGTAGGTGGATAGGGGGTTATACTCATTCTGCTAAACAAAACAATATGTTATGGCGACTATTCACCTGCAACAGGGGCTAAGTGCAGATGAGCGATAAAGCAATTGGGCAACTCAGTGGCCTGGCCGGAAGGCTGGTGGCTGAGTCGTTGATTACAGCCCAACTGGCGGTTGAAGCGCAAA
>QNFP01000384.1 GCA_003645535.1 Gammaproteobacteria bacterium
AGGCACCAAGGAGAATAATATATTCACCTTCTTCTATTAGATCTCGATTACAAAGATCGCGCATAAGAGTTGAAAACATATAAACACCTTTACCCGTTTCTTTGTATGCTTCCAATGACATCTTACAACCAATACCCATATTTTCTTTGGATAAAGTTATAAATCTGACATTACAATTCAGATCAACTTGATCGCGATGGAGGTCAAAATTAAAACCATAATGATAACTGATAAACTTTTCTATATCAGAATAATCAACTTCCATAATAGTTTTCTTTTTACAAAAGAGATCCATTATTCCTCCCACTTTACTTTAACTAGTTCACGAACCATTCTACTTGTATCTTGTAGAGTGATATCAAATTCTTTCTCTATGATAATTTCACGAACAGTATTCTTGATCTGACCGATGCGCTTGCCCTCGATAGTAAACCCTTCATCCTCTGCAAGGTTCATGATCATACGACCATTGATCAGCGGAGTCATACGTGCTTCGAACTCTTTCTTCTCACCAAACACTTTGAACACATTCTCTACATGCTCCATTGTTGCGTTGAAACTATCTTCATCAAACAGATGTAGTCTTGCTGCATCGTCTGCGCGAGCTACAGCTTTCAGAAGAGGGAAATGTTTACTCTGTCTGAACTCTACGATCTTACTCTTCTTCATCTTACGGAAATCATGCGCAACCATATGATGCTTGATACCGAATTGGATAGCTTCGATCTGATCGTTGCTAAACTTAAGACGCTTACCAATCTCTTCAAACATTTCTGCGCCAACACTATCATGACCTTTGTAACTCACCTTACCTTCTTCGTCGAATGCCTGAGTTACAGTCTTACCGATATCATGAAAGAGAATACTGATATTGGTTAGAGGATCATTGCTCTGACTTACTATCAATGCAGCCATAGTGTGAGCGTAGAGATCGCCTTCTGGGTGATACTTCACACCATGCTTAAATCCATGGAAGGTGTTAATCTCTGGGAGATGGATGTCCAGAACTTGTGCAGCATCCAGAGTCTTTAGGAATGATCTCAGAACACGACCACCATATGATGCAGCCTTGATCATCTCATCTCGAATACGCTCAACACTTAGAGTACGAGTCAACTCACGATTAGTAAACATCGCAAATATAGTTTCACCATGGATACCAAATCCAAACCTAGCAGCAAAACGTGCGACTCGGATTATCCTAAGTGCATCTTCCTTGAAGCGATCATTAGGATTACCAACAGCTTTGATCACACCGTTTGCTATATCTTGGATACCACCTTGATGATCGATGACCTCACCTGAAGTATCGATGCCGAGTGAATTGATAGTGATATCTCTACGGGCAGTGTCACTAGCGAAGTCGTTTACTTGCACAACCTCATCAGGATGTCTGTTGTCTTCACTACCAAACTCTTCACGGTAATGAGCAACCTCAAACTCTTGACCCTCAAAGAGTACCAGAACAATACCGAAGTCTTTACTCTGACCAATGTTAGCACTATGGTAATGCTCTGCAATCTTATCGATGTCGGCATTGGTTGCAATATCTACATCGTGAGGTTCGATATCCATGATCAGATCCCGAACACAACCACCAACGATAAGAGCTTCGGTATTTGGGAAGGTACTCTCGATATCAAGAGTGAGTCTATGACCCACAGAAAGGAGCGGATTGTTTATTATTTTGTTAAGTACGTTCATTTGTTAGTCCTATCAGTACTAAATATATTAGTATTATATATTATAATGGCGAAATTGTCAAGGATAAAATATGAACTATAAAGATCTTGCGGAGAATACTCTAAACCAATACGTAGATAGACACTTAGAAGATATTAATTTATTCACACAATTTAAAGGTCTCATGGTATCGTCAAGGGGTATCCCTATGATGATCATAGAATCGGAAAACAGCACAATGATCCTAGACATGGACGAAACACTAGTACACGTTCTAAAATTATCACCTAGCCTTCTCAAACTTCTGAAGGAAGATAGTCATATAGTATCATCGAAGAGTGATTTTAAAGATGGTAACGAAGCAAAGACATATGCAGAGACACATGTTAATGAATTCAATAAAGTTATCGATGGTTACAAGTATAAAGATTCAGTAGACATCAGACCTCACAAAGTATTCGGACACGCTCTGATTGTATTCAGACCTTTACTGAAAGAGTTCTTGGATAGTATCGAATCACTTGTTGGATCAGAAGATCTAAAAGATGTTGTTGTGTTTACCGCCAACTTTAAATGGTGGGCAGAAGAACTCGTTAGTTCTGTGAACAAACATACCGGGAAGAAACTTAAGCTTTACAATGGTGAGAACCTTCACCCCGAATCTATGATCGTAGATGATCATGAAGGTGCGGCAAAGATTAAACTACTCAAGACTAAAGTGATGGAACCAAAAAATATGAGTGGTATCCCCAGCCAATGGATTCGAGTCGAAGCTTTTCATGGTGACCTAAAAGATAAAGAGCTAAAGAAAACCATCAAGAAGATCATTGCCCAAGCTTAGAGTTTTGTTTGATCCCTTATCCATTCTCTCAATACCAAAATTGAATCAACTTCATCCAAGAACTCAGTACAGATATGTGTGTCTGGATTGACTGGTGGTTCGTATGGTGCTGATATGCCAGTGAAGTTTGGTATCTCACCAGCGATTGCTTTAGCATACAACCCCTTCACATCTCGCTTGATACATTCCTTGATGTCTGTCTCAATATAAATCTCTCGGAATTCATCACCTACAATCTCTCGGGCCATATCTCTATGCTCTTGAAGTGGTGAGATAAAACTACAGAGTACAATGAATCCCGAGTCTCTAAGGATTGCAGCAACGTGAGCAATCCGTCTAATGTTCTCAGTACGATCCTCTGGTGTAAACCCAAGGTCTTTACAGAGACCATGCCGAACGTTGTCACCATCGAGAATAACTACTTGATAGTTACGCTTGAATAGATCCTGCTCTACTCCCCTCGCAATAGTTGTCTTACCACTACCAGACAAACCAGTTAACCAGAAGACTCCTGTCTTGTGACCTTGCTTAAGTTCTCTATGATTCTTACCAATAGTATCTTCATAAAAGATGTTGTCATTAGATGAATCCTTTTTAATCATCCCGACTGCAACAGTTTCATATGTCCCGGGGTCCATAAGAATAAAACTACCAGTGATTTTATTTTGATCATATGAGTCGAAGAAAAGATCATCCATTGTGGAAATCTTGACACGACCAATTGAATTCTTATTGAGACTATCTTTGTTGATTCGATGTAGATCGTTGACGTTGATTTCATATAATATTTTATCAATGTAACAACGAGTTGATTGTGTTGTATGCTTTAGTATATAAGAATTGTTAGGATCGATCTGTGTGTCTGAGAACGCGCATAGATAGCAATCTATACTGTGACTGATAGATGGTAGATTATCTCTACGAACAATCAT
>QNFP01000385.1 GCA_003645535.1 Gammaproteobacteria bacterium
AAACCAGGTGTATTGGATCGAAGAGCCACTTCTTGTTGGTATTTTTTAGAGATAATTGATCTGCAGATACCCAGGCTTATACATGTATAAATAAACTAAAAATCTATACATGTTATAAAAATATGTATACAGCTGGGTGCTAAATAAACTTTAAAAACGACTGGTCTGATGGGTTTAAACCCAAAATCACAGTGGTTCCTTAGCTAAGGTTTAACGGGCTGACACCTCAGATGAAAATTTAAACGATGGTTTTGCAGCCACAGAGTTATTGATCGAAGCCACCCTAAGTACCACATCGCCAGTATTGGCCTCTGTTGAAATCGAAAAGGCAATGGAACGACCTTCCTTTATAAAAAGTGTATAGCCGTTCAAAGCCAGGTGATCGCTGTGGTGTCGTTGCCAGTTCAAGTAATGATCTTTTATTAAAGCCTTAACCTGGGTAATCCAGTGCTTGTCCGCCATTATGTGAGGCGCGACATCAATGCGAATCTGGCTGTAAAGCAGACACTTCAGGTAAACGGCTAGCCTGGGGTTGGCGTACTGCGCTTCGATGTAAGGCAGGGATAAAAGGCCGGATGGCGCATGGTTAAGCGTGGACATAAGAACCTCTCTTTAGCGGCATTTGTTAATCGCCCGCAAGTGGTGGAATAAATCGGCGATGGGTGGAGTATGCACTGAAGGTGTTGGTTGATCAATGTATGGAAAGGTGTGGCATTGTGGGGTAGTCAGTACAATCAAAGGTATACATAGAAACAAGCCCAGAAAAGGGCGTTAAAATAATAACCACCTGAAAGCAGATATATCTTATAAGGAAGTTAGCTGCCAATGACCAGTAACGAAGAACAAGAATTCCTCCAGGACCTGGAGAAAAAACTCTGGAACGCCGCCGACAAGCTGCGCTCAACCCTCGACGCCGCCAACTACAAGCACACCGTGCTAGGCCTGGTGTTTCTCAAATACGTCTCCGATGCCTTCGACATTCGCAGCGAAGAGCTTAAAGCCCAGCTGCAAGACCCAGATCAAGATTACCTCCTGGACCCTGCCGACTTCGGCGGCGTTGACAGTGACGAATACCAGAACGAACTCGCCGCCGAACTCGAAGTGCGCGACTACTACGTAGAGACCAACACCTTCTGGGTGCCTGCCGATGCCCGCTGGCTTTTCCTGCAAGACAATAACAAAACCGTGATTGGCGGCGCAGCGCTTAAATTACCCGACGGAGCAGGAAACAAAGTAAGCAAAAAATTCAGCTCCGTTGGCCACCTTATTGATAACGCCATGGAGGCCATAGAGGCCGACAACCCAAAACTCAAAGGCGTGCTCAACAAGCTCTATACCCGCTTGCAAATCGACCAGGCCAAGCTCGGCGAGTTAATCGACCTTATCGCCACCGTACCTTTTACCCATGCTTCACTAAACTCCAAAGATATCCTCGGTCACGTTTACGAATACATGCTCGGACAATTCGCATTGGCCGAAGGTAAAAAAGGCGGCCAGTTCTACACCCCCAAATCCATCGTTAGCCTTATCGTGCAAATGCTCGAACCCTTCAAAGGCCGCGTCTATGACCCCGCCATGGGCAGCGGCGGCTTCTTCGTGCAGTCCGAGCATTTCATTAATGCCCACCAGGGCAAAATCGGTGATGTCTCGATTTACGGGCAGGAATACAACCACACCACCTGGCAACTTGCCGCCATGAACATGGCCATCCGAGGTATTGATTTTAACTTCGGTAAAGAACCCGCCAATACCTACACCAACGACCAACACCCAGACTTACGCGCCGATTTCGTCATAGCCAACCCACCCTTTAATATGAAGGAGTGGGATACCGGCGTAAGCGATGACGACCCACGCTGGCAGCACGGCAAACCGCCATCGGGCAATGCCAACTTCGCCTGGCTGCAACACATGCTCTACCACCTGGCACCCAACGGCAGCATGGGGCTACTACTCGCCAACGGCTCCATGAGTTCCAACACCAAAGGTGAAGGCGATATTCGCAAAGCACTGATCGAAAATGATTTAGTCGAATGCATGGTCGCCTTGCCGGGGCAGCTATTCACCAACACCCAAATCCCCGCCTGCATCTGGTTTTTAAGCAAAAACAAAGGCGAACGCACAGCCGCCAGCGGCAGAAAACTCCGCGACCGCAAAGGCCAAGTGCTGTTTATCGATGCCCGCAACCTCGGCTATATGAAAGACCGCGTATTGCGAGACTTTACCCAAGACGACCTAAATCAGGTCACCGAAACCTTCCACAACTGGCGCCGGACAGGAGTCCAAGTGCCGCGAAGTCCAGGGATGGACGAGAGCGGCCAAACGGGTGCGGACGAAAACATTTATGAAGACCTTGCGGGCTTTTGTCGCAACGTCGGTTTAGAAGAGCTTCAAAAACACGACTACGTACTCACCCCCGGCCGCTATGTGGGTGCCGCCGCTGAAGAAGATGACGGTGAACCCTTTGCTGAAAAAATGGCGAGGCTAACAGGCCAGCTAAAAACACAATTTGAAGAATCTGATCGTTTAGAGGGAGAGATTAAAAAGAACTTGGCCGGGTTGGGTTTCGATGTCTGATTATTGGACATCAATCGGTGAGATAGCACAGGTTTTTGATGGACCTCATGCGACGCCAAAAAAAATTAATGAAGGACCATACTTCTTAAGTATTTCAAGTTTAGAAAAAGGGGCGTTAGATTTATCAAAATCTGCACACCTTAGTGAAGAGGATTTTGTGAAGTGGACTAAAAGGGTCACGCCTCAGGAGGGAGATGTATTATTTTCCTATGAAACTCGACTTGGTGATGCTGCGATTATGCCTGCTGATATAAAAGCGTGTCTTGGTCGACGTATGGGGTTGCTTAGATCAGATAGAGAAAGAGTTATACCTGAGTATTTGTTATACGCTTATTTGGCCCCCGATTTTCAAGAAATAATTAGAGAGAATACAATGTACGGGGCAACAGTAAATCGTATCTCTTTGAAGGATATGCCTAGTTTCCCAATACGAATTCCGCTTTTAGATGAGCAACGAAGAGTAGTTTCTGTTTTAAAAACACTTGATGAAAAAATCGAACTAAACCGCCAAACCAACCAAACCCTCGAACAGATCGCCCAAGCCATCTTTAAAAGCTGGTTTGTCGACTTCGAACCCACCCGCGCCAAAATCGCCGCCAAACAAGAATGGGACAAAAAAAGCCTGACCGCCGAGAACACCAAAAACATGCGTACTGCTCATGGGGCAGCCGCTGGCGGAAATGACACAGCCTTATCAAACGAACAGGCAAAAGCAATTTTCGTTGAACGCGCCACCATGGCCGCCATCAGTGGCAAGAGCTTAAAAGAGCTAGGGAAACTCTGAATAAGTCCGAGTAATCCCTTAAAATAGATTCACTCTTCTCGGGGACAAGACCATGGATCAAATCAGCTTTGCCGAAGCCGAATATAGCC
>QNFP01000386.1 GCA_003645535.1 Gammaproteobacteria bacterium
CAACGAGGATGACATCCAGGCCTTGAGTGAATCCCTGTGACATCTTTTCAAGCTTTGCCTGCGCTTGCTGGTGGCCTGCGCTTGAGGCTTGTTGATAGAAATTTTGGGCAGACGCCATATCGACTGTGGTTCCCCGGCCCTTCTCTAACATAGTAGCCAGAATATACTGGGCTTTAACATGATCTTGTTCCGCTGCAAGCAAAAGCCAGGAAAAACATTGTTCATATGACTGCGCAACTCCCAGGCCTGAGCGATATAGAGAGCCTAGCTGGTACTGTGCTTCCGGATTACCTGTTTCCGCGAGTTGGGAAAGCATTTCCATGGCGTGTTCATAATTCTTCTGGCGAAGGGCCAGTTTTGCATCGGCCATGGTAGTACCCATGGCAATGGGCGTAGCGAACAGACACCAGAGAATAGCGGCCCGGCGCAAGTGTGAGTTCACTGTTGACTTACGCGGTGCCATATTTTGTCTCAATCTGTATTCCGATTTTTGCAAGAAAAGGAGTGGGTAATATGCCGCCCGCACAAACGATAACCGCGTCGTTCTTTATGTCGATGGGTCCATTCTTTGTGTCGATGCTGACGTCGTTCTCTCCAATTTCCTTTACTTGACTATCGAGAAGTACAGTCATGGTATTTGACTCCATGGCATCGTCGACTTTGGTACGGTTTTTTTGTTTGGCGCGCTGAAATGCGCTGCCCCGGTAAGCCAGGGATATGTTTGTCCCCTCGACAAGCATCAAACTCAAAGCGGCTTCCAATGCACTGTCACCACCCCCAACTACCAGAACATGCTGACCCTTGAACTGCTCAGGATCAATGAGCCGGTAGACAACTTTTCCCTGCTCCTCTCCAGGTACACCAAGTTTGCGCGGCGTGCCGCGTCGCCCGAGACAAAGCAAAACTCTTTGCGCAGTGTACTCCTGGCCGCTACTGGCAATGTCGAAGTAATCGTGCTGCCTTTTTATATCATCGAGTCGCGACCCAAAAGCTATATTGAGCTTGTGCTCATCCACGATTTTTTCCCAGTACTCAAGAAGCACTTCCTTGCGTTCTTCGCGGAACTGCATCTTCCCAACGAGGGGTAGTTTTACCGGGGAGGTCATAACTATTTTGTTCCGGGGAAAGTGTGAAACTGTACCCCCCAGTGAGTCCTGCTCCAGTACCCGATACTTCAATTTGTCGGCCCGGGCGGTCAGGGCCGCAGCAATACCCGCCGGCCCGGCGCCGACAATAATTACATCGTATTCAGCTTTGGATTGCGCTGAGAGAGTTTTCTTGATTGCACTTATCGCCTGTTTTCCCTGTTCGGCGGCATTGCGAACAAGTCCCATTCCCCCGAGTTCGCCGGCGATATAGATACCACCTACATTGGTTTCAAATTCGGGGCTCAAGTTCGGAATATCGATACCCCGACGTTCACTGCCAAATACCAGGCTGATGGCGTCCACTGGACATGCCATTTTACAGGCACCGTGTCCTATGCAGTTGGCGGGATTAATCAGCTCAGATTTTCGTCGAATTACTGCCAGTACCTGGTGCTCGGGGCAGGCGCTTACGCAGGAACCGCAACCTATACAGGCCCTGTGGTCAATAAGGGGATGCAGGCTGGCTGGCTCCGTTAATCCCGCCAGGTAATTGCTGTCGCGTATAGCCTCATAGCGACGATACTTAAGTTCGCGATAAATGGCGTAAAAAATCCATACCAGTGCAAATGGCAAGAGATAAATTGAAAATAATACGTATTGATTTTCTGCCATCGAGTCGGTCCAGAATGACGCAGCTAAATTACCCATTTCCACTGCTGTTAATCTGTCACAATTCACAGTTTGAAACCAGATTTAAATGGCAAAATAACGTTATAATCTGGCCTTATGTAACAATGGGGAATGTGCGGTGATAAAGTGTATAAAATATCCGCTTTTTATTAAGAAAACATTAGTCCTCCTGGTAGTTTTACCACTATTATTATCGGTGTTAGCGGCTTGTGATGTCGAATCGGTCGATGATTCCGGAAAGCGTGAACAGCGCGACGATAAACAGCAGAACTCCGTGTCTGTGCTGTCTGCTGAAACACCTTCTTCAGCCTCCCAGAAAGCGGAACCTGTCGATGCTCTTTTGGCTGGTTTAATCGCTCGGCTAGAGGCTCAGCCAGATGATGTGGAAGCTTGGGTTTTGTTGGCCAGGTCGTACCAGTATCTGGGTCGGCCGGAAGAGGCAAAAAGGGCGTTTCAAAAGGCTGCCGAGTTAGGTTATTCGGCCCCCGATAATAGTCCGCATTCCGGCGGTAATATTAGCCAGTCATCGAGCTTTTCCGGGGAGCCAATATACCAGGTAATGGAAGAGGTTTTGGATGACCAGACGACAACGGGGGAAAATTAGGACGTATCGCTATGACTGACGCCCAGGCAAGCACAAATCGAGTCACGATAAACTCTGTTCTTGATTCGAGTTCCCAGCTAAAGACAGTTTTATTTTTCCTGTTTTGTTTCGCCGCACTGATTTTTGGATTCAGTGCCAGGGGTGAGTATTTTCTCACACCGGAATCGGGCGTCGGCTATGCCCTGGGGATTATTGGCGGGGTGATGATGTTGCTACTGCTTATTTACCCCCTGCGAAAGCGCTTCAAGTTTCTGGCTCATGTCATGAAGCTAAAATCATGGTTCCGTATCCATATGTTATTGGGCGTCGTCGGCCCTATCTGTATCTTGTATCACTGCAATTTCTCCCTGGGTTCTACCAACAGTAATATGGCATTGGTCAGTATGTGCGTGATGGTACTGAGTGGCATTGTCGGGCGTTACTTCTATTCCAAAATACACCTCGGACTGTATGGAGAAAAGGCCAGTCTTCAGGCCTTGCAAAGCCATCGGCTTTTTGCCGTAAACCAGTTGCAGTGCGACCAGCAAGATTCCTCAGCCTCGATTAGCCCGCAGGTATTTCAACGTCTGATGGCGTTTGAATCGATGGCGATGGAGCCACGGGGAGTGGTCGGAAATTTAACCAGGGCTCTGGTAATCGGGTTTCGTACACGCTGGACTTATATAGTTGTGCTTTGGCAGTTGCGCACGGGAGCTGCCACAATTGTTGGAAAAAATTCCAGACAGCCTCACACGCAAATCCGCAGACAAGCAAAGAAAAATACCGCACTTTTTCTATCCCTGGTACGAAAGATAAGCCAGTTAAGTTTTTTCGAGCGCCTTTTTTCCCTGTGGCACGCCCTGCATTTGCCCATATTTTTTATGCTGGTTGTTACCGGGTTTGTTCATGTTTATGCCGTGCATTCTTATTAGAAAAAATGTATTTATGCTGTATATGAGCAATATAAGAACGTTTTCATTTTTTGCTCTCGTCTTGCTATTGCCAATGGTTTTTCCTCTATCTACACAAGCTGCCTCGGACTGGAATTTTGAAAAACTACTGATGCCCGGCGAGTTAATGGAGGGTCA
>QNFP01000387.1 GCA_003645535.1 Gammaproteobacteria bacterium
CCTGATAAAACGCAAAAAGCTTGCATAGATATTGGCAAGGTATAATATTGAAAAATATTATTTATTCCGGTGATTAATGGCGGCGATTAATTCCGGTGATTAATTGCGGTCATTTATTCCGCTGGTTAACGGACGTGCTGTAAACAGCAGCACCGCTAGCCAATAAGCACCGTTAACCAAATAAAAGCCGGACAATATGGCCTGAATTCTAAAAATCTCAGGCCTACAATATTCCGCTATGGAGAAAATCTTATGATTACTGGTATGCCTCGCATCGCAATCGCCGTCCATGACTATCCCGCGATAGTAAGCCTGTTTAGAGATAAGTTTGGCATGCCGGTCATTGACCTGTCTGAAAGTAGCTCAAAGGAGTATGGCGCCGCGTTGGGGATGTGTGTGCCCGAGGGCGGGAGCAATATAGAGTTGATGTCTCCGGTAGACTCAAGTACGCCGCTGGGTGCGAGTCTTCAAGGGTTTCTGGATCGCCGCGGCGAAGGATTGTTTGCACTGATGCTGGAAGCGCCGGTTCCGGACGATGAGGCGGAAGACCTTGCCGCTAGGGGTCTTAACGTTATGCCCCTGATGTCCGGTGCATTTGGTCGGGATGTTCACCCCAATTCGACCCATGGTGTGCTGATCCGGGTCTATCCAGTCAACTCATTCAAAGGTAAACACAAAGCTCCAGTTGACGGCAACGATGCGCCGAGCATATCCGGTATTGATCGTGTCATCGTCGCTGTTGAAGATCTGGATCATGCTGTTGAGGTATATGGCAGTCAATTTAACATGGCGATGGATGAGTCCCTGACTGACAAAGAACGCGGTGTCCGATCTGCAATATGTCGTCCGCCGACTGGTGGTGCCATAGAGCTGGTGGCGGTAGAGGATCCTGCTCGACCGTTCGCAAATTCTATTGCCAGGTTTCTGGAGGGCAAACAGGAAGGCATGTACGCTCTGGTATTACAGACTTCTGATCTGCAGGCAACGGCAAAGATGCTTGCCGAACGAGGACTCGAGGTCAATGTATCTGCCGATTCGTCTGAGGTGCTGGAAGTGGACCGTGAAGCTGCCTTTGGTGCACTGATTCGAATAGAGGCTGCTTGACGGTATATCTTCGTACGAGGCGCTTATTGCACAAAGGTATCTTGTAACAAAAAAAGCACCTTGCAATAAAAGGAAATATTGGTGCTGAGTTGTTCATCTATTCGTAATCAGCCCACGGTTCGCGATCTGGTGCGTGCCTTTAGCATTGATTACCGAACTCTTGCTCTTTTTCGTGTCCTTATTGGATGCATAATCGTCGCTGACTTATTACTGCGAGCCAGAGATTTCACTGCGTTTTTTACAGATCAGGGTGTGGTGCCACGGCAACTGGCTTTAACCTGGCTTGGCGCGGGTACAAATTCGATCTACTTCCTCAACGGCAGTTTGATTTTCAATCTGTTTCTGCTCAGCTGTTCAATCGTTTTTGCACTCGCGCTAATTGTTGGCTACCGGACTCGACTCGCAAGTGTGGCAAGTTGGCTTATGCTGGTTTCTTTGCATCATCGTACAGGAATCCTCAGCAGCGGAGCTGACGACCTTATGCGCTTGCTGATGTTCTGGGCGATGTTTTTACCGTTGGGCGCTCGTTTTTCGCTTGATGCAGCTATGGACGATGCAGCTATGGAAAAGGATCCTGGCCCATCTACTGATGCCTATTTCAGTATGGCTACCATAGCGATGCTGATGCAGGTTATGTACGTGTATTGGGTAGGTGCTTTGCTGAAGACAGGGATACCGTGGCACTTAGAAAATAGCGCGGTCTATTATGCTTTAAGTGCCGAACATTATAGCTCATCCCTTGGCATCTGGGTGTTGAATCATTTTGAGCCGTATTTGCATTATGTCACTACATTTGTGTTTTCTATCGAACTCTATGGCCCACTATTATTGGTAGCGCCCGTCTTTTTTCACTATTTCCGCCTTCCCGTGATGTTCATGCTGATATGTATGCATATTGGCTTCGTATTTCTCCTTAATGTCGGGCACTTTCCATTCGTCAGTATTTGCTCCCTGTTGTTGTTTCTCCCCGGAGGGGTCTGGGAGTATATCGAGCGTCGCCGGGTAAACCCCCGCAGTAAAAATATTACCATTTATTATGATCAGCCCTGCGACTTCTGTTTGAAAACAGTGAGAATTCTGAAAGTTTTATTGATTCTGCCGCAGGCCACTGTACAGGCTGCGCAATTAAATGAGCGGGCAAAGCTGCTGCTGGAGGAGCATGACAGCTGGGTAATTCAAAAGCCAGATGGTGAACTCTTGATTGCCTGGCAGGCGCTGACATGGCTGACCGGCCGGAGTCCGGTATTTTTCTGGTTAAGCTGGCCGTTAAAATTGGTCGACAAATTGAACATGGGCGACAGAATTTATCACTGGATTGGCGATCGACGAATGAACCTGGGCCGAGTAACAACTAAAATTTTGCCCTGGCGCAGTAACAGGCAGCACAAAAACTGGCTGACTGAATGCATTGTTGCAGTATGTTTTTTGTTGGTGCTGAATATAAATTTGTCACCGGTTTTCCCAAAGGTATTTCCGTCAACACCGCATAGCATCAGGGAGTTTCAATATGCTGCCGGACTTTGGCAAAAGTGGAATATGTTTGCCCCCAGGCCTGTTAGGTGGACGCAGTGGCCTGTTATTGAAGGGGTGACGGAGGATAATCGCGAAATTGATATTTTTCGCCAGAAAACAGGGAAGCCTGACCAGACAAAACCTGCTCATATACTGAGTGAATATACCAATTATCGTTGGCGTAAGTTTTATTCCAGATTATTTGCGGATAAATACCGTCGCTACCGCCAACACTACGTGAATTACGAATGTCGGCGTTGGAACCACAAAAACCGCGACAAGCAAGACCGAGTTAAGGAAATTCGGCTGTATGTAGGTATCGAAAGGACATTGTTAGACCCAGAAAAAGAAGTACAAAGGACTAAAGCACTGGGTGTTTACAAATGTCGCACCTGATAGTGCATATTGTCAAAGCCTATACCAGGTGATGAACTCAGCATGTTGCTGAGGTGGAGTAAAGTCAGGAAGCGGCGAGCTTGCGAGTGTCCTGCTGGCTGACCAGGTATTCCTCGTAGCTACCCTTGAAATCAATCAGCTGTCGGTCTTTGATATCGATAATCCGAGTAGCCAGTGATGACACGAACTCGCGGTCATGACTGACAAAGATCAACGTGCCCGGGTAATGCTCTAGCGCCAGGTTAAGGGCTTCGATGGACTCCATGTCCAGGTGGTTGGTGGGCTCGTCCATCAGCAATACATTGGTGTCCATCATCATCATCTTGCCAAATAGCAGGCGGTTTTTTTCGCCGCCTGAACAGACCCTGACCTGTTTGGTGAAATCATCTGCGGAAAACAACAGGCGACCTAGCGTGGC
>QNFP01000388.1 GCA_003645535.1 Gammaproteobacteria bacterium
AAATCCTTTAACAAGTCCTTATACCAATACAGTAAATCCAGAAATTATCTATGTTCGTGTCGAGGATTCCACTACGACTTGTTATGGTACCTTTGAAATGGAATTAATCGTTAACCCTTTACCTTCACCAGTGAATCCGACTGCCTTTGTGATTTGTGATGAGGACAATGATGGTTTCGTAACTTTTGATTTAACTTCTAAAGATGTAGAGATCATTGGTGGTGAGCCAGGAGTAGTTATTAGTTATCATGAAACACTGCCTGAGGCCGAGGCCGGAACAAATCCTCTGACAAGTCCTTATACTAATATCAATACGCCTTTACAGAATTTATTTGCTCGAGCTGAATTTTCTGCTACAGGTTGTTACCAATTGGTGCCAATGGAATTAATAATTAATCCTACACCGGACATTCCTGCAAACATTTCAGATTTAGCTATCTGTGATATTAATTTAGATGGAATTGAATTTTTTGATTTAACCCAAAGAGCAAATGAAATTTATGGATCTCAAGACCCATTAGATTTTATTCTTTCATATTACATTAGCCAAGTAGATGCAGAAGCAGGTACTAATGAAATCACTAATCCTGATAATTTCCCAAATACAAGTAACCCTCAGACCATCTGGGTGCGTCTGGAAAATAATTTAACGGGATGTTTTTCGATAGGGAATTTTGTGATTGATTTTATTTTTTGTCCCCTACCTGATGCAACCATAGAGATTAGTAATATTGGTGTATTCTGTACAAGTAATAATTTAGATATTGAATATATTGTTTATAATTTAAATAGTTCTGGTCCTCTTCCGGCAAATACACCTATTGCTTTTTATGCAAATGGTATTTTAATAGGGCAATCTCAAACAATTAATGAAATTCCTGTTGATGGGTCAGAAGTTGCAACTATTTCCTTATTTATACCAATAGGAACTCCCTTTATTTTTAATCTTAAAGCTGTTGTAGATGATGATGGAACAGGAACAGGAATAATAGGTGAAGAAAATGAAACTAATAATGAATTTGAAATTGAAGTTGATTTAGACGGAGAAACAATAAATCTTGGACCAGATATTGAAAGTTGTATAGGTGATACAGTAGTTTTGGACGCAGATTTAGGGGCACCAGGCTTTAATTATCAGTGGTATCTGAACAACATACTTATTCCAGGTGCTACAAACCCTATACTTTCTGTCACAGATAATGGAACTTATCGAATTGATGCTACTGAAGGAGCTTGTTTTGTTACTGGAGAAATTTTTATAAATTTTAATCCTCCACCTATTGCAGTAATTCCTGATGATTTGGTTTTATGTGACCAAGTTCCAAACGATGGGTTTGCAGGATTTGATCTAACACTAAGTGATACCCAAATTATTAATGGTCAGCCAAATACTTTTGTAACCTACTATCTTTCAGAAGCAGATGCTGATTCTGGAATAAATCCACTCGCAAGCCCTTATACCAATATTACACCAAACACTCAGATTGTTTTTGCTAAATTAGAAGATACACCTGTTGGCTGTTATGATGTTGTCCCTATGGTACTTCAAGTAGATGCTGCCCCTACGATTACCGATCCCATAAGTGATTATTTTATTTGTGATAATGATCAGAACAATACTGAAATTTTCGATTTAACCTCTAAATATGCGGAAATCGTAAATACCTTGCCTGACATTACCTTGAATTACTATAATACACAAGCTGAGGCTGAAGCAGATACTAATGCTATAGCTACACCTAACTCCTACACCAGCTCAGGAGGTGAAACTATTTGGGTACGTGCTGAAAATGCAGAGGGATGTTTTACCATAGGTTCTTTTAATTTAATTTCAGGAATGGTTCCTACCTTCATTGAGGTTCCTTTATATCAATTATGTGATGATGCTATTCCTGATGGTCTTATAGCCTTTGATTTAGACAGTCAGACTCCTACTATTATAGACGGAAATACCGACCTAATGGTAAGCTATCATGGAATTCAGGCTGATGCTGAATCTGGATCGAACCCATTAACTAGTCCTTATACTAACACAATAAATCCAGAAACCATCTATGTTCGTGTAGAAGATACTACAACAGGTTGTTATAATGTATTTGAAATGATACTGGATGTCATTTCTCCTGTAGCAGTGGTTCCTGATGATTTGGTTTTATGTGACCAAGTTCCAAACGACGGATTTGCAGACTTTGATTTAACCGTTAGTGATACCCAGATTATCAATGGTCAACCAAATAGTTTTGTAACCTATCACCTAACAGAGCCTGAGGCCGAAGCTGGAACAAATTCTCTGACAAGTCCTTATACCAATATTACACCAGATACTCAAACTGTATTTGCTAGGTTGGAAGAAACTATTCTTGGCTGTTACGATGTAGTTTCTATGGTACTTCAAGTAGATGCAGCACCAACTATTACCGATCCCATAAGCGATTATTTTATTTGTGATAATGACCAAGATGGTACTGAGATTTTTGATTTAACCACCAAGTATGCGGAGATCGTAAATACCTTGCCTAATATTACCTTGACTTATTACAACACACAGGCTGATGCAGACTCGGATACAAACCCTATAGCAACTCCTAACTCCTACACCAGCTCAGGTGAAACTATTTGGGTGCGTGCTGAAAATGCAGAGGGATGTATAACCGTAGGTTCTTTTAATTTAGTTTTAGGAACGGTTCCTATTTATACTGAAGTTCCTTTATTTACATCATGTGATGATGGTATTTCAGATGGTTTTACAGAGTTTGATTTAGACAGTCAGACTCCTACTATTGTAGCCGGTGATACCAACCTAATTGTAACCTATCATGGAACTCAGGCTGATGCTGAATCTGGATCAAATGCTTTAACAAGCCCTTACACCAATACAGTAAATCCAGAAACGATTTATGTTCGTGTCGAGGATGCTACAACAACTTGTTATGGTACTTTTGAAATGGTGTTGGATGTCATTTCTCCTATCGCAATAGTTCCCGATCCTTTAGAATATTGTGATCCGGCTAATGATGGTTTTGGAGAGTTTATGTTAACCGATGCTGATCAGGAAGTAACAGGAGGTATTCCTACGGGTAATTTAATGGTGACCTATCATTATACATTGCTAGATTCCCAGAATGGGGTGAACCCTTTACCGAGTCCTTATTTTAATGATGTTCCTTATAATCAGACGATTTATGTTCGATTATTGGATCAGTCTACGGGATGTTATGGTACGACTACCTTAGAGTTGGTTGTATTGGACAGCCCTCAGTCACAAATCATGCAGCCTACCGATATGGAGATTTGTGATGATGATGGCGATGGGGTTTCTATTTTTGATTTAACTCTATCAGAGCCAGAGTTATTGAATGGATTGGATCCACTTTTATATACCATCACCTATTTTGAGGATATTAATTTAACGATTCCTATTGCTAATCCG
>QNFP01000389.1 GCA_003645535.1 Gammaproteobacteria bacterium
TAAACCTCGGAATTATTGTCGACATGTGATTCGATAGCAGTCATAGGAATTCTCTGAAAATTTAAATAGTTCTACTTCCGGCTTGACCTATTTCAAATACTTGTCGAACCACTCTATTGCCAGACCGTTCGCTTGTTCGAAACCATCTGAATAAATCCCCCAGTGGCTAATCTTTGGAATCACCTCGTAGCGAACCGGAGTGGTTCCATCGGCTCGGATGATATCGTACGCTCGCTCTCCGGCTTCGCGACGATCGAACAACTGTTCATTTTCAGCATCCATGAGCAGGGTCGGCACCTTGATCATCCGCGCCATCGAAACGGGATCATACTGAAGCCACTTTGCATGGTTTGGCCAGCCTTTGAGGTTTTCAATTTTGTCCTGGTACAGTTTATCCACACCTTCCCGGGCGATTTCCGTCGCTCGCTGCTTGGCCAGTGGTTCCAGGTGTCTGTCAGGTGTAAATAATCCTCCCACCTGGGAAACTACTACGGATATGCGATCATCATTAGCGGCGCTCCAAAAAACGATGCCTCCACCGTAGCTTGTGCCCCAGACTCCGATTCGCTGAGGATCTACATGCGGCTCTCCGGAGATAAAATCAACAGCAGAGCGAAAATCCTGAATCCAATCAATAGGATCGAGGACCTCTCGTATGAAATGCACCTTCACCGTTGCTTCATTGTTTTTGTTCAACTTCGGCATGCCATCCAAAAGAGTCATTTTTCCTTCGGAATTGCCCCAGCCGCGATAAGTAAAGGTGAGTGCAATATACCCAGCCGCAGAGAATCTTGACGCCTCACGCTGAAGTTTAAGCTTGGTTCCACCCCAGCCGTGACTCATAACGATGACTGGGCGTTTTTCATCGGGCTTAAGGCCTTTCGGCAAGTAAAGGTCACCATCAAGGCGGGAGCCTTCGCTCCAGATGGTTACGTTACGGACTTCCACATTATCCGGGAGTTGAAACTTGGGGGCATCTGCCGCAGAAGCAATTTGCACTCCCAGCAATGCAAAGAATGATAAAAGAATAATAGCCGCACTTCGTTGTCTGGCCTGCATCGTAAACTCCTGTATTTTCCAGTGTGTAGATTTCTTTGTTGTAAAAACTCGATTTCTCACCGCTCTTTCCAGAACAGCCTGAAGTTACACTTCGTTACATGAACCTACGTTTACTTGGTGGGGGATCCCCCACGATGCCATAGTAATAGTTTTCTACTGTTCGCTCAGCTGTCATGCCTGGCCAAACATAAGCACTATCAAACTCTCTTGTAGGTTTAGTCGCTTTAATCTGCTCAAGAGTTTTTCCCGCTTCAATTCCTTTTTTAATTCTTCCCACCACGGTTACCAGCATCTGGTGATCACGTTCTAGTTCTTCCCTACCAACAACAACTCCCCTGGAGTGTCCGGTGATATATTTAGTATTTTCATCCCCGAAAGCCAGGGCGATCTTCTGTGCTTCAATTAGCCCCAAGGTGGACCCCTTTGGATTCTTATACATACCGGCCACAGACACGTAGCCACTTTTGATGAATATGTCGCCTGTATGCATAACATTTTGCTCGTTGAAATAGACTACAATGTCCCCTTTTGAATGACCGTATGGCACATGAACCATTTCAATACGCTCATCAAAATACAGCGTCATTTTGTCGTTAAACGTTATTGCTGGAAGCCCTTCGGGTGGCAAAGAAGGATAGTGCGGCGGGGCATTGGTATATTCATTAGGCACACTCGAGTGTGAGATGGCAACGGCACCTAATCCAATATAGTGGGTATTTCCGGCGCCGTGATCACCATGACCATGGGTATTAACGATATAACGCACAGGTTTATCTTTGGCTATATCATTAACTGCAGGGTACAACCTGCTCTCCAGGACCCTGAAATGGCCACTATCCACCAACAGAGTGCCTTCGGCTGCTGCATAAACAGCAACTGTTCCACCCACGCCGTGCACCAGATGGATATTCTGCGAGACCTTGACGGTCTTGAGTTGCTCTACCTCCGGCCACGAGTCTCTCCAGGCCTCAGACTTACCGGAAGAGTTGTTCTTGAGCCACTCTTCTGTGTCAGAGTTGGAATCTTGAGTATGGCCACTGCTAGCAACCAATATGCAACTAATACCTAGAGTTGCGATCACGCTGCGGCGCGCATTTTTGTACAGCTTAGCTCTCTTCATTATTGATCTCATCCACCCTCTATTCGAGTATTCTTAGCCAACGAATCACCCGACAACCCGTGCTGACGGATCGACATTTAAAATGTTTTCGTCTCATATACTAATACTTCTAGTATCGTAATACAATACTAATGCATATAATTATTAATTTCGAAGCTGGTAAAGCAATGAGTCGAACTTGGGGTACTATCCAGACATCGACCTGCAAGAGCGAAGAATTCACTGAGTCTAACCGGGGTGAGATTCAAGAGAATTTACGAGAGACGGGGTGCGATTACCTACACTACGCGCGCACGATTTCTCCTGCCTGTTTCGCGTTAAATTTGTTGCGATACTCTGATGGCAACAGATTGGTATCGCGGACAAAAACTTTCCTAAATGCGCCGCAGTTTTTGTATCCAACCGAGCAGGCTATCGCATCGAAAGATTGGTCCGTAGTTTCTAATAGTTTTTTTGCGTTAGTAACTCTGAGTTTTTGTAAATACAACAATGGAGTGTAACCGGTCGCTTTTTTGAATCGGCGTTCGAAAGTACGCTGGCTCATAGAGGCGATTGATGACAGGTTTTTAATTTCAATGTTATTGCTGTGGTTGTTTTCAAGCCATCGCTGGCACAGTAAAATTTGTGTGTCGGTATGCTTCGTATTACCTTCAAATTCAAAGTAGGGTGCCTGAGATATCCTACGATAATCACGAACAAACATTTTGGCACTTTTCACTGCAACCTTGCGATTTATATATTTCTCAATTAGATATAACGCAAGATCTTCACAGGAGCTTGCGCCTCCAGAACATAATAAATTTCCTTCATCGGTTACCATGTGCTCAGGCTTCATTTTTACTTTTGGGTATCGATGTTTGAAGTCATTCACCGCTGAGAAATGAGTGGTTGCTAATTTTCCGTCCAATAGTCCCGTCTCCGCAAGCAGAAAGGCTCCAGTGCAAGCACTCCCAATAATGATACCTTGTTGATGTTTTTTAACTAACCAGTCAACCAACTTGTGTTCAGTTTTTAAGGTCTTCTCAATTTCAGAGATAGCTGGTATCAGGATAATGTCAGCATCATCAATATCGTCAATGGTGCAATGCGGGGTAAATACGGTATTGTTCTGACAATGTATTGGTTGCCCATCTACCGATGCGATCATGACTTCAAATTTATCCCGATTTGAGCCATCCTGATTCGCTTCGACAATTTTATTCGATACACACAACACATCAATTGTCGAAGTAATTGATGTAGCTACGGA
>QNFP01000390.1 GCA_003645535.1 Gammaproteobacteria bacterium
AAAGCACTTCGTGAGGCAGGCTCTAGCAGGCTATTGCGAAGATTTACACCAACAGTAGGCGCTATTAAGGCGACGAAGAAGCTGGGTATTTTGGATGCAAGGTACGAGTTCATGAATTGATCAAGAGGTTCCTTAGTGATTAAGTTGCATAGATAAAACATTACTAACCAGGTTCAACGCCCAGCATGGCCATGCCCTGGATCTCCGCAGCGCCATCCATATCTACCGCCGCATGATGTGTAGCCATAATAACGTCTCGGTAATACTGCTGCATCGGCGCATCATTGTATGCCGCATGTGCGCCAGCCCCGGCATACAAGCGCTCTACCGCACGGCGACATAGCTCGGCAGCATAGGCTGATTGCCAGCGCATCTGGGCCTGGGCCTTCATATCAGCAGGCTGTTTAGCTGCTGCAATTTCATCAAACATATCGCAGTTTCTGCCAATGATTAACTCAGCTGCGCTTATTTCGCCGGAAGCTTCGGCGACACGACTTTGCATGGTGCCCATGCGGGCCTTGGCACCGCTGCCCTGACCACTATAAATATCCGGACGCACTTGAGTTTTTTCTACAAACAAGCTCAGCATTTCCCTGGCCATGCCGAGTATGCTGCCCGCCAACTGAGTAGAAAGACTGCACATGACCGGTGCCATATAAACACCACTGTTGTCGTGATCATGGGCATGGGGACTGCTGCCATTGAATAATTTCCCGGTCGCCTGAACGCGATACTCGGGTACAAACACATCATCGAGCACCACGTCCTTTGAGCCACTGCCACGCATACCCAGGGTGTGCCAGGTGTCATCCACCTCAACTTGTTCCGTAGGCAGCATGACATGTAAGCTGTTTGGGCCTTTGGCAGTATCGTCCGGATCACGCAAAGAACCGATCAACAACCAGGGCGAGTGATCAACGCCCGAGCAATATTGCCAGCGTCCACTCACCCGCCAGCCGCTATCGGCCTTTTTAAACCGGCCCTGACCAGCAAGGGTACCGGCAATCAGCAGGTCCTGATCAGAGCCAAATATTTCTGTTCGACAGGCTTCTGAAAAACCCCCTGAAATCCAGTTGTGAGCACCACAAACCATCAGCACCCAACTCGTCGCTGGGCAGGCGCGGGCCAGTTCAGCGCAGGCGTGTACCTGCGCCCGAATGGAGGCACCATGACCACCATTTAGTGCCGGCGTCATCAACCTTGCCAATCCGGCTTCCCTCAGGGCGGCAATGGATTCAAGGGCTACGGATCGTCCTGCCTCCGTTGCTTCCCGGTTTGCAGACAGTACCGGCAGTACAGACTGGATTGCTTGCTGATAGCTTAGTGTTTCAGCTGTTTCGAGAGCGTTCATAGGCTAAATACCCGCTTATGTTGAGGTTCAAATAATTTAAGATTCAGCAATACTTTGATCACTTCGGTGCCAACAATTCAATAGCCTTCCTGGTGGCATCAAGACGGCCTTCATTAACCGGACTCACCGCCAATATGGGCATGCCTGCCCCCGCCTCATGGAAGGCTGCCAGCTGATCCCGGCACTGCCCAGCTGATCCGAACACGCACACTCCTTCAACCATTCTATCGCTAACTTTGGTGGCTGCCAGCTTGCGGTCACGTTCCTGCCAGGCCTCTTCCAGCCCCACCACTTCGTCTTCAAAACCACTGGCTCGCCATTGTTTGCGGTAGTTGGGCATCTGACCAAAAAAGGCCAGGTTGTAACGTGCGGCTGAGCGGGCAGCGTCAACATCATCCGAGACAAAGGTGGGAATACTCATCACGCAATCGACATCGTCCGGGTCTTTGCCCACCCCTTTGGCGGCAGTTTTTGCGGTATCGACCAGGGTTTTTATGTAGGAGCGTCCGGTCAGAAACGGCATAATGCCATCGCCTTCCTGACCACCCACTTCAGCACTCTCCGGCGTTAATGCCGCCACCAATACCTGAGCTGAATATTCCGTTGGCCGTGCTTTAAATAAACCACTGCCACCTTCACCGCTGAGGTATTGCTTAACATCGCGTGTGTATTCGCGGAGGTATTTGCGGGGCTTGTTCATCTCTATGCCGAGGGATTTAAGCACCGCGCGATGACTCATGCCGAGACCGAGAATCAACCGACCCTGAGTCATTTCAGTTATTGTCCAGGCAGTCATAGCCGCCAGAAAGGGATGGCGAAAATAAATATTGGCGATATTGGTGCCAACCTTGATAGTCGAGGTGCCGATGCCAATAGCCATAGCATTAGCCAGGGCGTCACCAGCGCCCTCATTGACCAACATGGCATCGAAACCCTTGTCTTCTGCTATTTTTCCCAGCTCTACAAACTCCTGGGGCGGCGCATCGGTGACGGTGGAAAGTACAAAACCAAGACGATGATTAGACATTATTATTCTCCTTGTTCCAAGTTATTCAGGGTGCGCAATATACCGCCAAATTACAAATTCACTTTTCATCGCATTTTAAAAAAATGCATTTATAAAAAACATATTTATAAGATAAGCCCCATGCGCATACCGGCATCGAGACGAATCACTTCACCGTTGAGCATAGAGTTCTCAACAATATGGCAGGCCATCTGAGCAAATTCCGAGGGTTTTCCGGCACGTTTGGGAAAGGGGATTATCGATAGCAAGCGATTAAAGCCTTCTTCGCCAGTTTCTGCTCTCGCCAGTGGCGTATCGAAGACGCCGGGGGCGATGGTCATAACTCGAATGCCATAGGGCGCTAGATCCCGCGCCATGGGTAAGGTCATACCGATGACACCAGCTTTGGAAGCAGCATAAGCGGTATTGCCGACCGGGCCGTCGTAGCCAAAAATAGAGGCAACATTGACAAATACGCCACGCTCGCCGTCCTCAGTGACCGGCTCAAGAGTAGTCATATCGGTAGATGCCAGACGGCAGACATCAAAGGTGCCGGTGAGGTTGACGTTAACAACACGTAAAAACTCATCGAGAGGATGAGGGCCTTTACGATTGGTAATTTTACGGCCGATACCGATACCGGCTGCATTGATCACAATACGCGCAACGCCGAGTTTTTCACGCACGGTAGTCATCGCAGCTGCAACGCTGTCAGCATTAGCAACATCGACTTTGACGGCAAGACCGCCCACTTCGTCAGCCATGGTTTTTGCCAGGTCTTCGTTCAAATCCAGTACCGCGACTTTCGCGCCTTTAGCGGCGAGCGCTCGGACAGTATCGGCACCCAGTCCTGAAGCACCACCGGTCACGATGGCTATTTGATCTTTAATTTCCATGGTAATTTCCTTACATGATTTACAGAGTTAATTTAAAACAGTATTTAAAAAAGTTCAGTTAGTGAACCCGCTAGATGGCCCGCAAACCGCCATCAAGGCGAATCACTTCACCATTGAGCATCGAATTCTTACAGATATGCAAAGCCATGGCGG
>QNFP01000391.1 GCA_003645535.1 Gammaproteobacteria bacterium
AATGCACAGTGTGTCTTTACCAAATGCGCCCTGGTGAATCTGGTGCTGGCGAAGAAGACGTTATTGGCTGTTTGACAGGACAGCTACGCCTAAAATCCCTGAATTGACCAAAAACACGGTGAATTCAGGCGCAAACACACGCCATTTTATTGCCATTAGATTGTGGATGGTATGCGCAATACAAAAAACTCAATTGTTCAGACTTTCCCTAAATAAACAGAGGTAATCTGCTCACGCTCATGACCCAGCTCCCGGCTAATAATCAGGCGCGCACGATAATCGCGCTCTCTTTGCCTGTTATCCAGAGACTTGGAGGGCGGCCCACCGCCAGCCGGAGATTTCCAAGCGGTTAGCTCCTCATAACGATTTTGAGCATAGGCATGCCGTAGTCCGTGCATTGATGAAAGACCAGCGCGGAGGGTATGTCCTTCATAAATTCGTAGCTGTTGACGATAGTTTCGTGAACTGGGGATCAGCGATCCCTTACCTGCCAATCGTCTGGCCTGATCGAGTACTGATCGCTGCCCCTCGGTTCTGACCGGAATCACTCTCGCCTTACCGCCCTTGGTCCAACTTTCTTTGAGGGCTATATGGTCGCCACGATCTGCAAAACTCGGCTGAAACTTGATGGCTTCTTCGCGGCGCAAACCAAAAGCCTGCTGCAGTTCCAGGCTCATTCGAACATGAACATCCCGGACTTTATCCAGATCGCTTGAAGCTATCTGTTTTGCCTTCGAGTCATTAGTGACGCACTTTCGATCTGGAATTCCGTAGTACTCATTCGAACGGGCCACAACATTTTGGCGATTCACTTTTTGTGCCCACCATCGCAATGCCGACATCCTGTTCTTGATCGTTCCAGCGGAGACATCACTGGCCAACCAGTGCTTGGTCAAGGCCTCAATATGTTTTGGCTTTAATGAATGTGCATTCATTTGCCGGAAACCCTGGTCGTGTAACTGATTGGCAACGAGCGATAAAATTCGTGCCCGCTGGACTTGCGTCCCGTAGCTGCCATCACGATTCTGCTGACAAAGTTGTTTAAGTTGGTAGTTCAGATCTCTCACAGTGTGTGCTCTAAATTGGTAAGTGTTTCTGATCGCTTAAGGGCCGTAGCCTTTTAAGCTCGCGCTAGCGAGATGATCATGGGACACCAATCCCATAGGATCTGAATGTGCCTGGACTTAGGCAACGCGGGATCTCCTTTGTTAAGGATCAATCCGCATGGACCAACATACCCGCAACCGGGCTTTTTCTAGCGTGCGTTCTCTGATGTATATACACCTCCTTTTAAGTTATGCGGATAAGTTTTCCGCGATGAATTGTCTTTACGCGTTGAATCTGCGGACAGAATCAGTAATTGCCAATGGCAATTAAGTGAACGTAGTCCCCTGAGTGGATGGTGGGCTTGCGCCCGTGAGAAATGTAGATCGGCTGATCTGCTCTGCCTGGAAGATGGATCAACGGCAAATAGCCGCAGCGTGTCTAATGATCCTGTTACGCTCTCTTACCACTGTACACGCAGTGGCCACGGTTAGATCTCTGGACTCGACCTTGTCAGGGCTGCAGTATAGGACGACGTCATTCCCTGATCATCGGCAAATCCTGCCGCGATGCGTTGTCGTTACGGAGTTCGCAGCCCTCGTCACTACCCCGCTACGCTTGCTAGTGACGAGGGCTTCGCACGGATCAAGCACTATGACAGGTCATCAATCTGCGATCGAAGGCCTGTCATAGTGCTTTGAATCTAAAAGTGACGGGGAAAGCGATAGATAGGACTAACAATTGCTGAGTCTGGGCCATACCTTAGGCCAACCCTTAGCAAATAATGCGGCACCACACCCGATCCAGGCAACTGTCTAACGGGATTTGGACAAGTCCTGAATAATTGTCTCCAGGTCACGGGAGCCATGTACAAAATCCAGGACAAGCAGTGCATCGGGGCTATTACTATAGATGATGTAATGGCGGCCTTCGCAATAGTACTCCAGGTCTGTGCCATGACGTTTCCCAGCAAGCAAGATATTACAGGGGCGTCCATGAGGGGCTTCTTCAGCTGCAAGCGACGCTAAACGAGCGATTAACTGGTCTTTATATTTTACCGCCTGATCGATGCCAAAATGATCGATCGTCCAGCCAATAATATCTTGTAGTGTCTGCTCTGCCTGGGGCGATAAACGATAAGCTCTCATGAACCACGCTTTTCAACAGCGTGTTTGAATGCTCGCTCAATCGCCTCTTCACCGGTGCCTTTAGCAAATTCACCGCGCTCAAGCTGGTCAAAACCGACGATCACGCCTGCCTGGATATCAGCCAACTCAGCATTCCTACGTTGTATCTGATCAGTCAGGAGACGCAAGCCTTCACGCAGCACTTCACTGGCATTCTGATAGCGCCCGGTCTCAACTAGCTCGCCCACAAAAGTTTCTTGCTGCTCGGTTAAGACCACATTTCTAGTTGGCATACATCACCTCATTGCTTATTTTCAGACACTAGCATCATTGGCAATATATGCCAATGATAGATAATTACAAATATTGATGCAGAAGTCTTCCGAGAGGTGCTTATTTACATACTGAACCGAGGCAAACTAGCGATGGCGTGGTTCCGCTGTAACCACCTGTATATCGATTAAATGGGTTAGAGCGTTGTCGGATCGAATGTTGATTAGCTTTGGAGAAGCGATAAGAAAGGCACCACTTTATCCCAAGTGGCCAGGGCAAGGACCTGAACTCAGTCAGCGTTTTAATCTTCGTTCGGGATCAAGATAGTAATGACAGGTCTACTATCATCACCGGGACCGACAATAAGTTTGAGTTCTACCTCCTGGGCTTCTCGGGACTTCCCATCGCGGGGCACCCGGTAGAGCTTAAATAACAATCGCTCTCCTGATTCGGAGGCCGTCTTGATGGCATGGAATGCCATAAACAGCACATCCCATAAGCGACCTGACTCATCCTGATAGGTTTGCTTTCCATTATCGTCATCTGACCAGGCAACACAGTCTTGCCAAGCAGCATTGGTCAATGCAACAGGCCACTTAAAACCGGCCTCTTGAGACATAGTGCTGACATCGATCAAGAAACCATCGTCGATGGCTTGTTTGCGACTGTAAGTCGAGATAACAGGACCAAAGTAATTGGCACTGAAATTATCCTTATCAGTTATTTTCATGATGATTCTCCTTAAATAAACTGTACGCAGGAAATCACCTCCTACCCTTTAGGGAAGAAAGTGCTTCCCTAAAGGGTTATAAAAAGTTTTTAAAGTAGGCCGTGTTCAGCGAATGAAACACTTTCGCCAGCGGTGACAATAAAATGATCCAATACACGAATATCAACGAGTGCCAGTGCGTCTTTCAGACGTTTAGTAATCGCTTCATCCGCAAAACTGGGTTCTGCAACA
>QNFP01000392.1 GCA_003645535.1 Gammaproteobacteria bacterium
CCCGCTTCCAGGCCAACCCTTAACCCCCCGGAACGCAACAGCGGGTTACTAGCCTTGAAGCATTCGATGGCCTCTCGAGAATCAAGCGCAGCTTTTATGGATTTCAGGCGCACATTAGGATCATCTTCTGATCCAGTCCAGGCACACATGATGGCATCGGCCCGGAACTCGGTGACATCAACCCCGTTGTCGTGGAGTGGCGCAGCCATGGCATCAAAATAATTATTTAAAAACGTGGCTAGCTCCCCCGGTGCCATGCCTTCTGCTATAGAAGAAAAACCCGCCATATCAGTAGCCAGACACACGCTATATACCACTTTATTGGCCTGCGCAGAGTCGAAGCCTCCCTGAACCAGATCATTAACCACGCTGTCGGGAACATACTGTCGAATGGCGTCTGAAAATTGTGCGCCACGACGTCGTTCAAACAGATACTGCCCCATGATGCCTATGGCGAAGGCCAGTGGCGCCTGGATTAGTATGGGTGTGGCGGCAGGTAGCCACAGGTTGTGGGTGCCAAATAAATACTGGCAGGTAACGCCATAGCTCGCCAGCAAAAGTATGGCGACAGGCACAGACTTAGTGGCGGAAGCCAGGGACAATAGGGCCGTAAGTAGCACTCCCCATAAAAAAACAAATAGCACGCTGGCTCCAGGACCCAATGGAGTCACGGCTTCATCATTCAGCAAATTGGCAAACGAGGTGGCAGCGATCTCAACGCCGGCAAGATCAACACCATATTTGTTGGTGTAAATAGTGTGAAAACGATCAAGCTGACCGGGGTCAAACAGATCGGAATATCCCACGAAGATAACCGAGCCCCGAATGGATTCGAGAGCCGCATTGTTTACACCACCGGAGGGCTTGAGTATATTCTGGTAAGGAATATTTTTTATGGATCCGGGTGGGCCATAGAAATTCAGATAGCGCTCATTGGAGCCAAAATACAAGCCCTTCAGTGCAACAAGCAGTTTTACATCAAATTGGCTCAGCTTGTCCTGTTCATCAAAATTTAAAGGTTTGGCCACGGCAGTCGGCATGTCATCGAGATAGCGCTTCAAGCGCGCCATGTGGTCGCCCAACTCGTGACCTTCGGTAAAAGTGGAGCTATCCGGCACCAACAAATCGTCAGGGACATCTGCCGAACGCAGATAAGCATCCCATTTTTCCTGTGCCGGCTCTGATAAAAGCTGAAGAGCCAAAGATGGCAGGGTAGGCTTTTTATCAGCGCTCTGTTTAAAGGTTATAAAGTCATAAACTGATGAATCGTTTTTCGGTAAGGTGAACGTACCGATGCCTTTAGCTGCTTCGGCCAGTTGCTTAAAGGGCGGCAGTACGCTTTCAATCCAGACAACACCCGTTGTTTCCCCATTTTTTCCTCGCAAGGGCTGCATTTTTCCGGTAAGTCGCTCAACTACCACTACCTTTTTGGAGTTTCTGGTAGCCTCGACCAGCACTGAATCGTGTTCTTCGACTTTTTCCTTGCCAAAATGAATATCAAAAACAATCGCAGCGGCGCCCAGTTCTGTGAGTCGGTTGATAAGGTCGCCATGGATGCTTCGCGGCCAATCCCTGGGTAGTGGAGCCAGGCCTAAATCCTGCCCAGTCTGACCATTTATTGCTGCTACAGCCACCCGCTCAGGCGTCTCCACTGCGCCACGAATTTTGAACATAGTTGACAGCCCAGTCACCCTCTCGAATTCTGGACCGATAGGTGAAAGAAGGATGATCACCCCGATTGTGCCGTTGAGTAAACAAAACAGGCTTAGCTTTAACCACCGCGCCATAAGGCGAACCACCTCCACATTTAGAACTTCGCCTCAACAGCTCCAGTGAACCAAAATAGCCCTCGTTCAGGTGTTGAACACACCTGCCGTCCTGCTACTTCTTACTGTTTCACTACTTACTCAAAGCTGCAAACATAAAACATGGTGACTCTGATGTTCTCTGTCTGAACGCTACGCTTCCATCGTTGACCATGCCATATGTCATTTTTAGTCTTATTTTGAGTTATCTATTTGCCTTTTATCATTCGCAGCACCGCATCATACATTTTTTATCTGTGCAGAAGCACCTAACATACTGGCAGTATCTAGTGCGCCCGCTATAAACAGGCCTAACAGAACTGTGCCCAGGGTGAAGCGATGAAAAGAAGCAAGCCGTTTAGATTTATATATTCGATATTGATTGTTATATATTCGGTATAGATATATATGGATGCCTGTGCGTGGTGCAATCAGGCCTCAATATCTTTGGTGTAAGCCCTGATAGATGCTTGACGCCCCCTCGTAGTGTTTCTTGTGTCTCCATAGAGGTCTTTTTTTTCAATCAGTTATGACTGGTATTTTATAAACTAGTTTACGCTATTTCACCCTGCACATTCGCGAAAATAATCAAACCCACCTTGTTGCATAAAAAAATAGAAGCCTGGAGACTCGCGGTAATGCCATACAGGAATATAGCTCAGTAATTGACACAGTTAACTGCATTATCTAGGCTGTTGCTGTACGGGCTCAGGTGCTATTTGGAAATGGCTGTTTTTGGGAACGCTATTTTTGGGAACGCTATTTTTGGGAACGCTGCTTTTGAAAACGCTGCTTTTGAAAACGGTAAGGATCCTGGCCGGAAGACTTGCCAGATAGTAATTTAAAATCGGCTAGAAATAAAAAACCAGCGGCGTTGAGCAAACAAGCTTCCATGGAAGATAAAAATGCAAAAGCAAAAAAAAATTAAGCATCGAGTGAATAAAACTATACTGGCGAAACAAGCGGATACACAAATCGTAGTAAAGGCAACTATTATCCGTTCTGATATCCGTTCTGATTTTTTTATCCCTTCGATTCGTTCCACAAAATTACTGCGAGACCGATACGCTTATTTGACTATCCTGCTGCGAACCCTACTGATCGTCGGCCTGTGCGGTCAAGCTTCAGCATTCGCCTGTGATCAACCCGTTGGCCACTTTTCTTCTATCGAAGGAGATGTCTCTGTTCAGTCTGGTCAACAAAGTGGTTGGTCAACTGCGCAAATGGACACACAGCTATGTGAAGGCGATTCGATTAGAGCGGGGAAACTCAGCCGCGCAGCGATTTCTCTGATCACCGATGCGGTGTTGCGTCTGGACGAGGAAACGACCGTCACACTGGTTGATGTCGTGCCAGACCCTGAAGAGCGGTCATTTATAGAGCTAGTAGCTGGCGCATTCCAGTCGCTTAGCCGTCACCCGCGTAGGCTGACAGTTAATACGCCTTATCTCAACGGATCCATCGAAGGTACAGAATTCGTTATTCGCGTTAATGAAGATTCTGCCGACATCACTGTTTTTGAAGGCACGGTCATCGCCGCAAACGAACATGGCGAAATTCCCCTTAACGGGGGGGATTCTGCCA
>QNFP01000393.1 GCA_003645535.1 Gammaproteobacteria bacterium
AAGTGAGCCCGTGATCGTAGCGCGACTGCTGCGACGTATAATTTGAGCGAGACTCCAGTACAACAGATGACATACCACTACCCTTGATCTTTAATTAAGCACCAGAATACAAAGGCTTTCTTAGCTAAACATTAACAGCTCAAAAGGGGTTCACTCAACGACGGATAAACTGCCAAAAGACCATAATTCCGACCACGATAGCGCCAGCAAGCACACCAAAAAGCGTCGACAGCAGCAACGGTGCGATCGCCTGCAGGGCTCCACCTGCAATATTGATAGTGCCAAGGTAAATGGCTACCTGGTCTATACCCACCTGAACCGGGTGTAAACCATGTACCAGTATGCCACCGCCGACCATAAACATGGCAATAGTTCCCACAAACGCCAGGCCCTTCATAAGCAGCGGTGCAAAATTGAGCAGTCTCAGGCCAAACCAGCGTAAAAAGCCTGGCCAGGCGCCCTCGCCTTTCCGCTGGGCCAGATACAGGCCCGCATCATCCAGTTTAACGATACCGGCGACCAGGCCGTAAACACCGATGGTCATGGTAAATGCGATGCCTGCGACGACGACAACCTGGCTGATAAAGTCTGATTCGGCCACAATCCCCAGGGTAATCACTATGATTTCGCCGGATAGAATCATATCCGTCCTGATGGCGCCTTTGATTTTATCCCGTTCGAATTCCATCAGATCTGCGTCCGGATCTGCCAGGGTTGCAGACAGCTCATCCGAATGCGCCTGCTCTTCTTCGGCACTGTGCAAAAACTTGTGGGCTATTTTTTCAAAACCCTCAAAACACAGATACAGCCCGCCCATCATCAGCAGGGGCGAGATCAACCAGCCGGCAATGGCGGAAATGGCCAGCGCCGCTGGAACCAAAATCAATTTGTTGCGAAAAGACCCCTTGGCGACGGCCCAGACCACAGGCAGCTCGCGATCGGCCCGCACCCCGGTGACCTTTTCTGCATTCACGGCAAGATCATCACCCAGTACCGCGGCAGTTTTCTTCGCCGCAACCTTGGTCATCGCCGCTACATCGTCAAGGACCGCCGCGATGTCATCCAGTAAAACAAGAAGACTGGCACCTGCCATATTTTATACCGCTAAGCCATGTGGAAAAAACAGGGGCTGAGTGTACATCATTTGAGCTTGCGGCGACGCCTGGCCGGCACGTTCATCCTCGATTTCGGGTAGCGTGGTAACTTGCCCTCTGACAGGTAACGGTGGATAGACTCCTGGGACCGTATGCGCGCCACCCTCTTCTCACTGGTGACCATTTTATTGGTCTGGTTCTGATCGAGAATACGCGCCTTAACATTGTCGTACCACTGCTGATCGAGTGTATCCTGAATAAGCTTCTGGGCACCCTCATCGTAAACAGGGCACAGCACTTCCACCCGATAATCCAGGTTGCGCGTCATCAAATCGGCTGAGCCTATCAGGTACCTTGGATTGCCGCGATTATAAAAAACATAGACTCGCGGGTGCTCCAGATACCGATCGACAATGCTGATAGCCTGGATATTTTCCGATATGCCCTTCACCCCGGGCAGCAACGAGCACATGCCTCGAATAATTAATTTAACCTCTACGCCCGCTTCACTGGCCTCGTATAACTTCATGGTCATCTGCTTGTCGACAAGATTATTACATTTGAGCGTCATAGAGGCACGATAACCACCCCGGGCATTTTCGATTTCCTTTTCTATCAGGTCCAGCAAGCCGGATCTTCCGGTGTGGGGAGATACCATCAGCACGCGGTAAGTGGGCCTTTTGTAGTTATACTGTAAAAAGTCGAAGACACTGTATACGTCTTTCCCCACATTCCGGTCACAGCTGATCAAGCTGAAATCTGTGTACAACCTGGCGGTATTCTCGTTGAAGTTTCCCGTGCCAATATGACTGTAGTAACGAGCGCTGCTCCCCTCTCTTCGCTCGATTAACAGTAACTTGCTGTGGACTTTCAGGCCTGGGATTCCAAATATGACCTTTATCCCCCCCTCGGTGAGGCGGTGGGCCCAGCCGATATTAGCTGCCTCGTCAAATCGCGCTGCCAGTTCTACCACCGCAAGCACCCGCTTGCCATTTTGTACGGCGTTGAGCAGGGCATCGACAATCTGGGAGTCGCTGGCGACGCGGTATAAGCAGATCTTGATCGAGGTGACTTTTGGGTCCAGGGCGGCGGTTTTGAGCAGGCCCGTGACGTAATCAAAAGGGTGATAAGGGTAATAGAGAAATACATCTCGCTCCCTGATGCATTCGAAGATACTTTTTCCGCTGTCGAGGCGAGCAATGCGTATCGGCGGTAGGGGTTTGAATTCGAGGTATTTGGGGCCGATTTTTGGAAAAGACATAAAGTCCTTGGAATTGTGGTAACGCCCGCCCGCCACCAGGCTGTCGTACTTGCCAAAACCAAAGCGATGCCCCAGGTAATCCAGCAAGCGTTGCGGCATCGTCGTATCGTAGACAAAGCGCACCGCATCCGCTTTGCGGCGCTGCTTGAGGCTCATGGCCATCTTGTCTATCAGGCTCTGGCTGATGCCCGCATCTATTTCCAGCTCCGCATCCCGGGAGAACTTGAAGCAGTAAGCAGTGGCCTCGTCGATCTCAATAACGCCCCGAAACACCTGCGCCAGGCAAGCGCGAATGATATTTTCAAGGACAATAAACACCTTGCCGCCCTTGCCCTTTCTACGGGGGATCTCAATAAAACGATCCAGCCGGTCTGTGGGAACTTCAACAACGGCGTAGTGGTAATCATCGCCAGATTTAATGTCAACGGCGAGATAGATGGATTCATCAGCGAGTACGGGAATAGACTGGGATTCCCGGAGCAATATTGGCTCGAGCTCTGGCAGTACGGAAGCGGTAAAGTACGCCTGGACAAACCGAATCTGCCCCTCGTCCAGTTGATCTTCACCAACCAGATAAATTCGTTTTGCCTGCAGGCCTTTCATAACCGCGCGATAGGCCCTGTCAAATTCACGCTGCAACTCCACCAACTTTTTCTGAATAGCAAGGAGCAAGTCCTTTGACTGCTGTTTATTGGCTGAACTGGCAACGGAAATCAGCCGCCTGACCTCCGCTACCCGCACCCGATAAAATTCATCGAGATTATTGGAGTAGATACCGAGATAGCGCAGCCGCTGAACGATCGGAACGCTTTCATCCCGCGCCTCCTGTAATACCCGCGCATTGAAAGAGAGCCAACTCAACTCCCTGGGCATGAACAGGTCTTCATCCAGATCTGCAAAGCGTTTCTTTATCGGGTTAGACATGATATTCCTGCATGGGGTCGAATACCGGGGGGCATTCGATCTATTATACTTTTGCTCTCGCCCCACACAAGTCGAAAAAAAGGCCCGGTAACTCACCAATAACATCA
>QNFP01000394.1 GCA_003645535.1 Gammaproteobacteria bacterium
CGAGCAGTGATGCCATGGAATTCAAACGGAATCGCCCGAAGCACACTGCCATTCATCTTCGGAATGATCTCATTGACTAACTGAGGCTCTGCTGATATGTCATTACCAACATACAGTCGCTGGGTGTAAACGCCTTCTTCAAGCAGCAATTCCCGATAGTGGTATTTCAGATTGTCGCTGTCCTGCGAGTCAACACCATCAAACAGGAACACCCGAATCAGCTGATATTTGTTATTGATGAATTTGTAGTTCCAGTCAATAATGGCCTCAGCAACATACATCGCCATCATCGGAGTAGCGCCTAACGCCTCAGCTTGGGCAACCGTTTGCGCTTCAATCTCAGTTGGATAGTCGAGAAGTGTCCCAGCACGACCTGTCACCAGCAGTTGTTCAAGCACATCCTGAGCATATTCACCCATGGAAGTGCCATTATGCGATACGTCATCCTCGTATTCTGTATCATCTGGTTCGACCCTTGTTTCTTTCCGGGTAACCAATCCGATCATGCCGCGCACCGTTCTATCAGAGGCATTAAAGAATCGTGCGCGATGTCGGTAGCTGTCGTATTGTTTGTCGTTCTGGCCATCCAGACGCGGGAGGTACACCTCTTTGCCAGAGTGAACCGCATCCTGGCCTTCGATAACATCACGACCACGCTTCCACTGAGGCGCCCGAGCCATGTACTGGTCATGCTGATCTAATAAACTCATTCTAAAATCCTCCAAGGACTCGGTTTGCGACGCTGTGTTTCACCACAGGCATCAAGTAATATCTCGCATATCCACCCGCATCATTCGCATGATCAAAGCCGGATTTCTTATCTGGCGCACCATTCTTATCATAGGCCTGTTGCTCAAGACACTCAACATAGACCGGACACTTCTCAATATTGATCTTATAAGTGCCATCCTCTAAGCCTGTATTAACGCTTAAAACTCTATCCCTCACAAGTGGGTTGCTAGATCGCGACCGCACGCGGAAGCCTGCCCGCTTAAGCATAGAGTGGTCTGAGAGGCTACTTCCCTTGGATGACTTGCTTTTTCCGCTCGCATCAGGGTAAATATAAATCGGATGGTCCTTATATCGCTCCTTGATCTCAAGAATCATGTCAGGTGTATCGCGCAAATCAATAATCTCGTCGACTGCGACCAAACACCCATCGCGAAGAATATGAACCACTGCTGCCATGTTCATGACATTGAAGTCCATGCCGATGTGTAATGTTTCCCTTGGACGCTGCACCCACGTGGAGGAGCTTGTAGGGCGTGCGAACGCATAGTACACTGTACCAGCGGTAAGGTTTACAAATTCGCCGTGCAAATAGGCTCTAATGAGCTGTTCGGGATATTGTGCAAACAGAGTTTCAATATAGTCCGATGGCAGATGAGTGTTATCTGCAGTCTTTGCTCTTATCAGTCTCTTGCTATCGTTCGCCTCTTTTATGAATATTCGGTAGAATGCTCTGTATCCCTCTGGAGTTGAAACAATAACCATCTGGCGTGTATTGCCAACGCGAAGTCTACCAAGCAATTTAAGATAGGCCATGTATGCGAGATCATCCCTCGCTGTGTCAAATTCATCCATAATCACCCAAGCGGCATTAACTCCGATAAGGCGCTCATAATTCTCCATTGACTTGCAAAGCACACGAGTCTCTTTGCCTGATATTGTGCAGTAAAATACTGACTCGCTCGCAGTGAATTTGTATGGGATGTTGCACTCTTCAAGAGCGGTCTTGAATTCAGGGATCAAGATTTGAGACAGCAAAGGGAAATTTGGCTCAGTCATTATGCCATCGAACCCAGGATTCGCAATCATCAATGCAATGGCCTTCCTAGCAATTGCATAAGTCTTGCCAGCACCAACCCCAGACACAAGACCAAGAATCTTTGTGTCCATGTCTGTTACCAGATCATGCTGGTGACTAAGCAGATTGTATGTTGTCTTTTCGCTTGCAGTTGTCAAAATGCCACCGTGTTGCATTTCCTAATTGAGCAAGTACACCACAATGAGGACACTGATATTTCGGTCTTGCTTGTGATTGTAATTCACTTGTCGCCTTTGTCGAGCTTGAAAACAATCTCATGCTTTGTTGGGGTCGCACCATCCTGTGATGACTCTCCCTGCTTGTCATGCCATCCATATTTATTCTTCACGCTGAATACCCAGACAGTTGTATTAAATCCTGGAATCTCACCCATCATTGCTCGCTCAGCAATATCCTCAAACCAGTCCTCTCCAGACCTCTTGGCGCAGTCAAATTCTTCCTGAATAAAGTCCTCAGGATAATCCTTAAAATATCGCTGAATTGTCGTCAGAGCAAGAGGCGGAAACGAGTGAACATTCCTCCCTCTAGCCACATGATCACAGTACTCAATAAACACCTTCCTACGAGCTTCAGGCGTTTCGAGCTTTAATGAATATTTGTTTCCTTTTGCAGCTGCCATCAACCAATCCTCATCATTTTAAGTACAGTCATCAATCAATCTTACCCTAAATCTAACAGGGAGTATACATTAACTCCTGAGTACCACACGAGTACCACGCTATCGAGGTATATGCCCCATCCGTTCAATGGCTTCATCCGGCACGGTTGGTTGATGGTGACAATATTATCTTTATAGGAATCCCGTACTTTATTCTCCGTCGAATAGTGGAAACACTAATAGAAAGGTCTTTCGACCAATCTACCAAACTAGGTGTCTGCCAGATAATCCAGCTTCCGGTGGCTAGTTGGTACGCTTCGATCTCAAGCATTCCGCTCACTCTCCCGCACAATATCAATCTCAACATGGTCGCTATCGCTTTGTACGAAAATATCTATAAACCCGGCGACATTGGCCCATCCGTCATTTGAAATAATGCCCGCTGATACCATCCCATCCAAAATAAACTTTTTGGCGTAGCATATATTGTCCGGGTCTATACGCCTATCTTTGCAATGCCAGATAAATGTGTAGTGACATATCCCGATTATTTCCTTGACTTGAGTTTTTAGCTGTAACGCGACTGACCGAGTGGCATTCTTTTTCATCGAAGCGGCGAAAAACTTACTTGACCGCTCGGCGTTGATATACTGGTTTAGCGTGGGTAGCGCACCTTGGATGTATAGTTTCACGCCGCACTCCACATCGGGAACCTGGCTGGCCTCGGGATATGTCCAACCGGGGCCGGAAATCTCGCAAAGGCATCACATTTCCGATAATCCCACACTGGTTTAAACGGATTGTATGTTTCATCTATTATCGTTTTCGGGCCTAACTTGAACTTGATAGGCTCCTGGAAGTGAACGTGCGCGGTCCCCTTTCCGGGGCCTTTTAGCGACCGTATAGCGTTTATCTTTTTAAGCATCTGTACGTGATTA
>QNFP01000395.1 GCA_003645535.1 Gammaproteobacteria bacterium
AGCGTTGTGAGGCGTTGAGCTAACCAGTACTAATTGCCCGTGAGGCTTGACCATATAATCTAAGCTGTTTGACTCCGAAAGGAGGCGAGAAAACAAGTAAGGATGTTTGTGTTAAGTCACAGTAAGACATGACTCGAAAATGAACGATTGCAAATCGGTTTGATTTACCACCCTATTTGATTGCAGCGGAGGCCACGCGTATTGCGTATAAGACCCCCAAACGATCAAGCCAGTTTGCCTGGCGATCATAGAGCATTGGAACCACCTGACCCCATCCCGAACTCAGAAGTGAAACGATGCATCGCCGATGGTAGTGTGGGGATTCCCCATGTGAGAGTAGGTCATTGCCAGGCTTTAATTTAAACGCCCTGATCAGGATTGGTCAGGGCGTTTTACTGTGTGCAGTTTAATACTCTCACATGGTGAATCCCCGCTCTTTATGTGGGGATCCGGGACGCCGGACCGCCCCATGTAAGAGTAGGTCATTGCCAGGCTTCTAAAAAAGAAAACCCCGTAGTTCTATGAGCTACGGGGTTTTTTATGCCCGAAAAGAAGGGAGCAAGTCAGGCTCTACCCGCAAAGAGGGGCACGTTAGTAGACTTGCGCTCAACTGGCGTTTATTCTTCCTATACTAGTAACATTGAAATTTTTCCAGGCATCCTATCTTTAAAGAGAACAATAATGAATAACCTCTGGGACGATCAAGAATCAAAACAATTTTCCAGCTCCGACCTGGATATGCGGGTATACACATCGCGTTTACTGGGGCGGGATGCTGACCTGGTTTTGCACGGTGGTGGCAACACTTCGGTAAAAGCATCGGTAAAAAATATCTTTGGTGAGGATGAGGATATTTTGTATGTGAAAGGCTCGGGCTGGGATTTAAAGACCATTGAAGCCGCGGGGTTTTCACCTTCACGGCTTGATGTTCTGAAGCGCCTGGGTGAACTGCCCTCTATGACGGATACTGACATGACGCGGGAACTCAAGGCGTCAATGACTAATCCGGGCGCGCCTGCACCATCCGTTGAGGCTATTTTACATGCGATCGTGCCACTTAAATTTGTCGATCACACTCACACCGATGCGGTAGTGGCGATCAGCAATACTGAGAATGGCGAAGAGTTACTAACAAAAATTTATGGTTCTTCGGTTTTGATTCTTCCCTATGTTATGCCGGGTTTTATTTTGGCGAAGCAAGTTTATGAGGCAACAAAGAATATAGATTGGGACCAGCTGGAAGGTATTGCCCTATTGCATCACGGCTTGTTCACTTTCCATGATGATGCAAAAACCAGTTACGATAAAATGATTGAACTGGTTAACAAGGCAGAAGATTATCTAAAATCGCAGCAAGCCTTTGATGTCATTGCAAAGGGTCAGTACCAGGCCAATCGGGATGATTACATACAGCTAGCAGAGGCTCGCCAAAAAGCATCCGAGTTATTTGGCTATCCAATGCTGGCGCAATGGAAGAGTGATGAACTCAGTGTAGGTTATTCCTCCATAAACAATATCGAGAATATTGCCACTCGCGGGCCGGTAACACCTGACCACACCCTGCATACAAAACGTATCGCCGCCATATTTGATGAGCAACCCGTAGCAGGTGTCGAAAGATTTGCAGAGAATTATCTGGCTTACTTTGCTAAAAATAATTCGGAAGACTTAACTTGCCTGGATACAGCGCCACGTTATGCCGTATGGAAAAACAAAGGCTGTGTGGCGTTTGCAGCCAACGCCAAAAAAGGACATGTTATTTCTGATATTCTGGACCATACCATGAAAGCGGTTCAGTGGGGCGAGTCACTGGGTGGCTGGAAAGCGCTTTCCGAAAAAGATATTTTTGATTTGGAATATTGGGAGTTAGAGCAAGCCAAATTAAAGCTATCTCCTTCGCGAGCCGAGTTCGATGGCAAAGTAGTTGTGGTAACCGGGGCCGCTTCCGGTATTGGTGAAGCCTGTGTAAATGCATTTTTACAAAAAGGAGCGGCAGTTATCGCACTGGATATTAATCCGGAGATTGAAGAGAAATTTAGTGCACTCAACGCAAAAGGCATTGTTTGCGACATAACCGATGAATATTCAATGCAGGATGCTGTACATCAGGCGGTTGCCAGTTTTGGCGGAATAGACATATTAGTAAGCAATGCTGGTGCCTTTCCGCCCAGTGTTGAAATTGAAAATCTCGAGGATGATTCCCTGCAGAAATCTATGATGCTCAATTTTAATGGCCATGTCAGCATGATGCGCCTGTGCATACCATTTTTAAAGCGTGGCTTTGATGCCAGTATTATTCTGATGGCTTCAAAAAACGTTCCAGCACCGGGGCCTGGAGCCGGTGCCTATTCCGCTGCCAAGGCGGCTTTAACGCAAATGGGCAGGGTGGCGGCGATGGAGTTGGGTGGCAGTGGCATTCGCGTTAATATGCTGCACCCGAATGCAGTATTTGATACCGGCGTATGGTCTGAGGAAGTGCTGTCAAACAGGGCAAGCCACTACGGCCTTACTGTCGAGCAATATAAGTCCAACAATATTTTGAAAACAGAAATTACTTCCCACGATGTAGCAGACCTGGTAGTGACGATGGCGGGGAAGAGCTTTTCCAAAACAACTGCCGCACAAGTGCCCATTGACGGCGGTAACGACCGGGTACTGTAGATTAAGCGCCATGCTTTTTTTCTCCTTTGAATTTTTGTATATATTCCTGCCAGTAGTCTGCGCTGTCTACTATTTGTTAGCGCAACTTCCCGCTGCTTACCAAAAACTGAATCTCCTCTGGTTGACAGCGTGTTCACTTTTTTTCTACGGCTGGTGGGACGAGAGCTATGTCGTTCTTATAGTAGGATCTACAGTCTTTAATTATCTTGCCGGCAGGTATCTTTGTGTAAATAGACAGAGGTGGGTATTCATTGCTGCGGTCATGGTGAACATCCTGTTGATTTCCTATTTCAAGTACCTGGGATTTTTTACCGATATTGTCAATGCACTGCTTGGCTACGATATACACCTCAGTGCTGTCGTACTTCCCCTTGCGATATCATTTTTTACCTTTCAGCAGATTGCCTGGCTGGTCGATAGCTATTCCGGCATTGTCCATGAGCAACCTGATTTTTTTGAGTATGCGCTGTTTGTCATGTTTTTCCCGCAGCTTATCGCAGGTCCCATTGTTCACTATGGCGAGATCATTCCACAGTTTCGTGCCACCAGCTCACGCCGCTTCCAAATCGAAAATTTTACCGCGGGCCTTTCTATTTTCATTATTGGCTTGTTTAAGAAAGTCGTTGTCGCCGACAATATTGCGCCGGTCGCGAACCTTATTTTTGTTGGCACTGCGTGGGGCCAGAGCTATAATATGCTC
>QNFP01000396.1 GCA_003645535.1 Gammaproteobacteria bacterium
GGATTACGTGTCGGGAATCCGTTGATACAAAAGGTGCCAAGAGTTTTCAAAATACCGTTTCCAAAATTAGAGAATCACTTTCTTGTCGTTGAAGTCGCAACGGATTTATCCAACGATCAATTAAGCGTAAATGTTTGACACTACGAATATCCAGGCCCCGTATTCAAAAATCAAGTGCACCACTTTATCTGACCCCTTTATTGAGTCCCGTATTGAATCTGGGCACTTGATTTTTGAATACGGGTATTGTGACGTATTGTATTGAAATAGATGGAACATCTATTCCATCTATTATGATATTAATCCTGTAAACAGGGTGTTTTGCCCTCAGCTAATTGCCATCGCCGACAACCACTTTTGATCGAATGCTGTTCGCATAGCATCTACGGTATCTTGTATATAGTTGGCGGGAATGCGAATAATAAGAGAGTCTTTATTCCCCATATCTTTTACGCCGTGACCTAGAATGATTAACTCGCTATCCGTCAAAATGTAGCGATCGTGCAAGTCGTTACCTGCGTGCGCCCGAAACTCTACGTTACGGTGTTCTTTTACAAACTCCAGTAGAGTCCGAGGCAAAATGCCGGTCTTGCTTTCTTTTCCATCGGGGATTTTAGTCAAGAATCTAATCTCGTCACAATGTAGTAATGCCCCTAATCCCACAAAGGTGCCCGTCCCGTAATATGGATCACAGACTAGAATGCTCCCGGAAACATCCTTACATATTTCGGTTAAATTACGACGCGCAGTAAATGGTTTATCTGACTCAACATAAAAAACCTGTGGAGCATCAGGATTGGTGCCATGTGGGTCAAGCTCACAGTCTGGGATAAATGTTGCCCCGCGAGAAGTAGCATCGTACATTTGGGGAAATGCTGTTTCCTCGCTAAATGAAGCCCCCTCTAATTTTACGTATGTCATGCTCGCCTTAGTTAGGTTAGTCCCGCAAAGGTTGGCTCCCCTGAGGTTTGCGCCTCGCATATCTCCAGCGATGGTTCTCCCGGACAAATCTGGAACCCAGTCAGGATTTTTCTCGCGGTAATCATTCCATATGCTAATGTCACTTCTATTAAGCATTCGCTCTGCTTGACCGCTATCCATCTAACCTCCTATTGTCTGTCCTGCGATTGATCGGGATCGTCGAAAAACGGGGCCAGATACGGCCTTAAAAATCAGGCATCTTTAACCGCCCTGGTATAAGGCTAGAGGGTGGGGTCTAGATTCAATGCCTTACACCTCTCAATCCGACCTCCGAGTCCGCGCCTTGCGTACAATCTTCCCCACCGTCGTAAAATGCAAACCATAATAACCCGCAATCTGTTGATAACTGTAGCTACCAGTCGCGTACGCCTCCACAATGGCTTCGTTCAGACTACTCTTCCTTGATGCCAGCACTTCCAACGTTGGTGCCGGTGGACGGGCTTGTGCTTTTGGCACTCCAGGTCTATTCGATAGTCCTTTATCCTTCGACTGCTAAAACATAACAATGCCGTTACTCGGATGCATTTTTCGTTTACTGAGCTCACTACAAATACGCCGGTTACGGCTGACGTAATACGCCTCCCAACCGCACTCGCGCATTCATACGTTTGTGTAAAATTCTCACAATTTCAATCTTTGTATCGCCAACTGATCTATAGAATATGGTATGACTGGAGCAAGGAAATTTTCGATACCCACTTTTGATGAAGCCACATTCGACTCCAGTGCCTGGAGTTTCAGTGAGCATGTGGAAAGCATCGTCAAATTGCCTGGCGTAAATTCTACGCTGATGTCGCCCCCAGCGTCGCTCAGTGTAGGCTGCAATGGACTTCAAATCGCTTTTAGCCTTCTGAGTGAGGGTAAATGTTCCCATTAACCCAATTCTTCATCCAGTTCCTGCATCAAGCCTTCGTAGCTGTATTCGGCGGTTCCACTTTGTTCACCTTCTTCAAGTAAGTGCCGCAGCGTTGCAATCTTTCTTTCGTTGTCCTCAAGAAGTCTGAGGGCGGCACGGACGACTTCGCTTGTGGAAGCATAGCGGCCATTTGTAACTTGGTGGGCGATAAAATCTTCGAAATGATCGCCCAGGCTGATGCTCGTATTTTTGGCCATAGTGAAGCCTCCTCAATACCAATTAATACCGAATCATGGTATATGCCCTATAGCAAGTCAAGGCTGCCGGACGCTTTGCGGCCCAGCTTGAAGCGTTATGTGCTCAATAAATGTGGAAACATTATGAAATTAAAAGTAGTAGTACATGAAGCAGAAGAAGGAGGATTTTGAGCTGAAGTACTATCCATTCCTGGGTGCGCAACTCAAAGTGAATCCTTTGATGAATTATTGAGCAACATTTATGAAGACGTTGAAGGTTGTCTATCTGTTGATGTTCAGGATGTTGTCATAACAGAAAAAGCCAGGGTAATGGAGATCGCAGTTTGAAAGCTATCAGCGGCAAAAGGCTTTGTCGGCTACTTGAAAGTAAGGATTGGGAATTAAAACGAATCTGGTTCCGACCCGTTAAACAGGTGCACGCGAGCCTTTTTTGCGCGTCCTGCGAACCGCAGTGGGCGTACTTGAATGACTTGTATGCCTGCACTGGCATAGCTCCGGTGCAGAATTCGGCGGACAGGCTTTAAGCGTCTTTGGCCATTAGCTGCTATTAGCTGCGCTAGCTTTTGCCAACATGGCTCTGGCCACCCCTGAACCATTATCGCGACCGAGTTTGCGGGTAATAAAATCCCCAGCGGCGATCAGTTTGTCCAGATCAATGCCGTGTTCTATATCCAGGCCATTGAGCATATAGACAATATTTTCCGTAGCGACATTGCCGGTGGCACCGGGTGCGTAGGGGCAGCCACCGAGGCCCGCGACTGAGCTATCGATCACGGTGACACCCAACTCAAGTGCAGCATAAATATTGGCTAGAGCCTGACCATAGGTGTCATGGAGGTGCATGGCGATTTTATCGATAGACACTTCTGTCGCCACCGCATCGACCATGTTTTTGATATGTCCAGGTGTGGCAACGCCGATGGAGTCGCCGAGGGACACTTCGTAGCAACCCATGTCGAGGAGGGCCTTCGCCAATGGTGCAAGACCGCTAGCAGGCACTTCGCCCTGGTAGGGGCAGCCAGCGGCAACAGAAATATAGCCCCTGACCTGTAGGCCCTCGGTTAATGCGCTTGCGGTCAGTTGTGCGGAACGTTCAATGCCTTCGGCTATGGAGCAGTTGGTGTTTTTCTGACTGAAGTCTTCAGTGGCAGCGATAAATACGGCAACTTCTGATACACCGGCTGAAATAGCCCGCTCCAGGCCGCGCATATTGGGTGTGAGGGCAGAGTAAGTGACGCCCGTTTTGCGCTTGATGGTGCCGAATAC
>QNFP01000397.1 GCA_003645535.1 Gammaproteobacteria bacterium
CATTCGTGCTCTGGATCAGGCGTCGCGTAACGCGGCCGACGGCATCTCCCTGGTGCAAACCGGTGAAGGCGCGCTGGACGAGGTCTCAAGCATTCTGCTGCGTATGAAGGAACTGGCCGAGCAGTTGCTCAACGGAACCCTGTCGAACTCCGACCGCGGTTACCTGAACAGCGAGTTCAGTGCTCTGCAAAGTGAAATCACGCGTATCAGCGACGGCACCGAGTTCAACGGCGTCAAGCTGCTGGACGGCTCCGGTGGTTCCATCGCGATCCAGGTCGGTATCGGCACTGCCAGCAGTGACAGCGTCGCGATTTCGCTGTCCAGCGATCGGGATGCCACCGCGCTCGGGCTGACGACCGCCATCGACACCGCCACCAACGCGGCTACGGCCATGGGTCAGATCGACGGCGCCATTGCTTCGGTGACTTCGGCCCGGTCCGATTTTGGCGCCATCCAGAACCGTCTGGAAAGCTCCATCCGGAACATCAACATGACGTCCGAGAATCTCTCGGCCGCCAACAGCCGTATCCGGGACGTGGACATCGCAGCGGAAACCTCGCGCATGACCAGTTTCCAGATTCTGCAACAGGCAGGTGTTTCCATGCTGGCTCAGGCCAACATGAGCAGCGGCCTGGCGCTGGCCCTGATGGGCTAGGTTTGAGGGGGGGATTCCGGTCCCCGGAATCCCCCATTTCAAACACGGAGAGGAAGCGGAGTTGAAATCATGGCCACAATCAGTATCAGCGGCGGCGGGATTGAGACCCAGCTGACAAATCGGGCCACCAACTCAATAGCCCGACCGACAAACGACATATTGACCGCCGATGGCGCGTCTAGTCCCGGACCGGCCGACGCTTCGAACCCGGCCCAAAGCCTGCCCGCACCGGAGAATCCGTCGGCGAATAATGTTCAGGCTCCCACTGTAGCCGAGCTGAAAAATATGGCCTCCGAAATACAGGAAGCCCTCGACAAGTCCTCTAAAGAACCTTTAAACGTAAATTTCAGGCCGGATGAACGAGTTGCCGGCTTCGTGATCGAGATTCGAAACGGCGACGGAGAGCTGGTACGGCAGTTTCCACTGGAAAAAGTCCTAAACATGCGCAGCAAGCTGGACGAACTGTCAGGTATGGTCATCGACGAGATGACGTGACCAGACGGAGCTCGGACAGTGTCGACGGAACGACAATCTGACTGAACCTGGGAGAACACCATGGCAGCCGTCTCATTTTCCGGTCTGGCAACCGGTCTGGATACCGCGAGTATCATCACCCAGCTGGTGGAGATCAAGCGCGCACCGATCTACCGCCTGCAACGGCGCCGCCAGGGTTTCGAGGCCCAGCAAAAAGCGCTCGATGTCTTCAAGGAGAAATTGCTGGCCCTGCAGACCGCCGCCCTCAAACTCGACACCGCCTCCGAGTTCAGCAGCCTGAAATCCTCATCGGCCAATGAAGACGCCCTGACGATCACGGCCGACAGCGGCGCTGCCGCCGGCTCCTACGAAATCAACGTCACCAAGCTGGCCAAGGCCCAGAAGGAACAATCCCAGGGGTACGACTCCAAGCTTGATGCGGTCGGCACCGGTCTCATGTCCTTTACCGTCGACGGCGAGACCACCGACCTGACCCTCGTCGGCTATACCAGCCTCGAAAGCCTCGCCGCCAAGATCAACAACGACGTCGCCGGCGTCAGCGCCTCGATCGTATATGACGGCTCTGACACCGGCGGTTACCACCTGGTGATGAGCAGCAGCGAAGCCGGTTCCGATGGGGCGTTTTCCGTCGACATGAGCGGCATGTCCGGTGGCATTACGCCCATCATGACCAATAGCCAACTCGCCGAAGATGCAGAGTTGACGGTGGACGGGATCGCCGTCACCGCCGCGAGCAACAATCCGTCGGACGTGATCAGCGGCCTGACCCTGAACCTCAAGAGCGCCACCGAGGGCCTGACGACCGTCACCATCGAAACCGACACCGATGGCATCTCCGACAATGTCAAGGGCATGGTCGACGCCTATAACGACCTTTTCAGCTTCATCTCGGACCAGTCCAAGACCGAGGGCGATCTGCGCAACAATCCGACCCTGCGCGCGGTGGCCAGCCGCATTGAAGGCATCTTTTCGAACTCATTGTCGGGCGGACTCGGTGACATCTCGCGCTTTTCACAGATTGGTATCAAGCGCGGGGATGCGCGCCAGCTCAAATTCGAGGCGGCTGATTTTGCCACCGCCTTGGAGGACGATTTCAACAGCGTCCGCGATCTGTTCATCGAGCGTGAAGGCAATCTCGGCAAGACCTACCTCATCGACCAGGCCATCGAGGATATGACCGACTCCTTCTCCGGCCTGTTCAAGATCTCCAATGACGCCCTAGCCAAGAAAATCGACTATGCAGACGGCAGCATCGAGCGGTACGAACGGAGTATCGAGTCGTACCAGTTGACGATGACCCGCAAGTTCACGGCCATGGAACAGATGGTCAGTCAGCTGCAGGCGCAGGGAAATTATCTCAGCAGCATCTCGTTTCAATAACCTCCCACGGGAAGGCAAGGGAAGATTCATATGTACACCAACAGCGGCGTGCAGGCCTATCGGGAGACCGACATCAATTCCATGACCAGGGAAAAGATGATCGTCCTGCTCTATGAAAAAATCGTGAGCGACCTCAACGAGGTTCAGGCTGCGATTGAGCGGGACGACCGCATCACCATGACCATGCGGACGAACCACTCCCAGCGCATTATCAGCGAATTGCGCAACGCCCTGGACCACGCCATCGGCGGCGACATCAGCCGCAACCTCGAGGCACTCTACGACTACATGTTCCACCAGCATTTGGAAATGCTCGTGGACCAGGACCCCCTCCACGCCAAGAACTGCATTCGAGTGATCACACCGCTGCTCGACGCCTGGCGCAAGGTGCCGGTCGGCACCGGCGAACAGGCCGCCCGTGATCACGCCCGGGGACTGTTGCAAGCCCCAGGTGGCCCGAATCCTGCTTCTGACGGCCATGGCGGCCGGACAGGCTCGCCGCAGCAGGACCCCGCTATCGCCCGGGACGCGTCTTCTGAGGCGCCGAACACCGATATCGGCACGAAGCAATCGGAATTGGTCTCAGTATCGGCTTGATATGAAACTGGAACACGCCATTGTCCACGCGCTGGCTCTGACCCGTGAGCTGCACGAAGCCCTCAATGAGGGCCGGATGGATCAGTACGCCGGGATATTGGCCAGAAGGTCCGCGGCCATGGCCGATTTTCAGGCGGTCCATGAAGCGGCAGCGCCCGACGAACGCCGGCATTGCCGGCCCCTGCTGCAGGAATTGGGTAGGCTGGATGCGGAATTGCAGAC
>QNFP01000398.1 GCA_003645535.1 Gammaproteobacteria bacterium
ATGCCCTCCGCCGCCATCTTGTTGATGTTGGGCGTTGTGTAACCCAGGTTCTTCTGGATCATGGCGTTGCCGACGGCGCCAACTTGCTGGTCATCCCAGAGGATGTACACAATGTTCGGTGGCTGTCCGTACTTCTTCTCCAGTGCGGCAAGCTTCTTATCAAGCTCCTTGTCTTCAGCAGCCCAGCGTTCGCCATTCTGGCTTTCCAGGATATAGTACTCGGCGTCATGCACTATAGCCTCGGCCGCGTGCGCCTGGACACCGGTCAAACCCAGTGCCAACAACGCGCTGATACAGAGTCCGCTCAACCCTGGCGGGGTTCGCCGCAGCCTGCATTTTTCGGCAAAAATCATAGTCATTACTCCTTTGGTCGACAAAATCTATTTTTGTAGTTCATTACTGATTATTTGATGCACTGAGGCAGATAAGGGCAACTTTCGGTTCCTGGACATACGCTGAAGCTGTGCCATCTCCTTCTGCGTTACAAAGGTCACTACCCGCTGAGAACGTGTTTCACAGGAGGGCAAGGGGCCCCCTGCCAAGCCGTTTGCTTCCCATAACCTACTCATTATCCGGGGATAAATATCTGGGAACTTGCTGCCCGCCAGCGCAATTTATATTGCCGATAAAGGTTATACAGTGCTGTCGGGATCATCGGTATCAGAAAACCGTCAGTTTTCTGGGCTTCACCTTTAATTTGCAGGCAATATTAAAGGTTTTTTGTTGTGCTGACTAAAAGGAGTTGATTCCAGGACGTTAAAAGCGGCCTTTAGTCAGTCTCCGCACTGTCCGCGCGTCACAATGGCAGGGGCTTGCCGTTCAATTACTTTCTATTGCCGGTAAATTGACGAGTTTATGGTGTCAACGCGCACTATTTTCCAATAGTTTACACAGCGTCATACCGTACCCGAGTAATACAACTCTAAAGGAGATCACTGTGAAATTATTTTTGAAACTTGTACTGGTGTTTGCATTGGTGGCGAGTTCCACCGTCGCCATGGCGCAGCGTGAGGTCGGTGACAAGGACTTCTCCGGTTGGCTGAAGGACTATGATTCGTTGCAGTTCAACGAGGAGCGCAATGCTTACATATTTTTCAATGAGGACAAGCGCGGCAACTATAAGAAAGTGTTATTGGACTCGGTAACGGTCTATTCAAAGAGCGATGACTCTGATTCCGCGATTGCAACCAAGGCGACTGAGTACCTCGGCAGTGGCGTAACCGCGTTACTGAAGCGGAAGGGAATTGCGGCCACCGAACCCGGTCCCGGCGTGATTCAACTGAAGATCGCCATTACGGGTACCGAGAAATCCAAGGAGGATCTGAAAATCTACAATTTTATTCCCGTGAGTGCGGTATTCCGGGGTGCACAGGCCGCCACCGGCAAAGTCGCCACCTATATCGATACCATGTTCGAAGCCGAGATGACTGACAGCGTCAGTGGTGTGCGAATCGCGGCGATTGTAGCCAAGGGCATCGAGGAAACCGAGAAGCGCAGCGGCGACACACTGGGCTTTGATGACGTGAAGCCGACACTGGACAAGTGGCTGGCGCAGTATGACAAAACGCTGGATGGGTTTCTGGCCAGGCAGTAATACTGGAACCGCAGGCAGACGCGGCGCCTCACGCCACATAAGCGTGGTTTGAAAGGGGCCGCAGACCCTTCAGGGTTTGCGATGGCAACTCCCCGAATACGTTTTTGTAGTCCGCCGCAAATTTACTCATATGCCAGAAACCGTACTCGTTGGCAATTTCGAATATTTTCCGGGATTCGGCCTGATGGAGCAGGACCCGGCGTACATGATGAAGTCGTTGCAGAAGTATAAATCGCTTTGGTGATACGCCATATTGCTCACGAAATGCACGCTCCAGAGTGCTGAGACTGCTGGCACTCTCGATGCACAGATCTTCTACCGTCAGCGCCTCTCGCGGATGCGCGTCGATAAAGTCCAATGCGCGTTTAAGTGCGCGTGCTCGATTCTGTGGCGGAATGCACTTCATTAAGTTGGCATGCCTGAAAGAGCCCAGGACCAGAGCGGGTAATTCCAACTCCAGCAATTCCTGCAGCCCGGATAGCCCCTGGCGATTCAAGCCCATACTGTTTGAAAAAACGGATCTTTGTCGCATTTTTGCCCTGACAGCCACGAGATGCTCAGGGTCGGGTACCATATCCGCACCCCGGAGATCCGTGTCATCCGCCGGATTTACAAAACCCAGATTGTGCGCCAACTCTGCAACCCGGCTTTTTTTGAAGGAAAGCGTATACGCGGTGAAGCCCGGTTTACTGACAGCCTCAAAACCTTCTTCTTCGTGAAAGCAATTAATCGCTTCCGAGTTCAGTTGTCGATGACCCATCTTTGCCACACTCGATGGACCCGAGAGTATGCCGAAGTTATGATGATCCGGCAGCGGGCATACCAACTGTCTCACACTGCGTTCAAAGGTAACGTGCTGCAACATGGCCGCATCGCTCTTGACGACGGCAAACCCTGCGCCTCCACTACCACAGTCCAATTGTTGAAAGTTCGTTAACCAGCCTCCCTGGGAAAGAGCCTGGGAAAATTCTTCCGCCGATGCAAATCGGCCCTGCATTGTCTGAATCGCATTCATTGTTTATATAAACTGTGCTCAAAAGTTGGTTGAATTGAACTCTTTTTGATTCGGATGAATCACCTGATAATAGATAGAGTTGTTGACAAAGTAAACGGTGCAACACCGTGTTGTACTTCCTGGCTGGAATAACCAAACGAAGCGTAGACTTACACGGTGTCTCCTGTCCTGGGACTAAGGACACGAGGTCGTGAATTTGAAAACCCACTCACCTACGCTGGAAACACCAGGAGGCCAAGCTTCGGGAGCAGGGGCTAATAGCAAGTGATCCTGGTTTGTGAATGTGAATGTTTCGAAGGAAATAGCGAAGGAAATAGGGTCAGACTCGAATTAATTTCCATCCTCTGCCACCTTATGCGGCCTACCTCTCGATTTAGGCCAACTCCTTCTACCAGAAATATGCTCGATCCTTTCGCGAAAACGATCATCGCCCAACACCCAGCTTTTATTCGTCACTTGACGTATGGCTTCCAGTTCATTCCTGCCCAGCGCCGCTCGGAATAATTGACGATAGGCACCCTGCCCTTCAACAAAGTAACGCGGTAGACGTGCCATTAACCACTCCTACAAGGAACAATGACAAACAGTATAGGTGGGAATACTCATTAATTCGAGTCTGACCCGAATGGCACTTACTTAAGCATAAGGCATTGAATTGAATATAAAAAACAACCGGCCAGTGGTAGGCTGCAAATCGCCAAACCCACAACCCAACCAAAAGGCCAGCCGATATGCATC
>QNFP01000399.1 GCA_003645535.1 Gammaproteobacteria bacterium
AAATCTTTAATCAGGATATCCCTGATCAAGGTACCAACACTACTTGTAACCCGACTGATCCCGGTACGGCTGGTACCCTGCCTTTCACTTAATATTTAGTTGTTGGCAGTGTTTTGGTATACTAAGGAAGGTTGAGGTGTCTCAACCTTCCTTTTTTTATGGTCGCAGGGGGTGGTACTATGTGGCAGGTGTTCAGGGCGAATCTCAAGGGGATATTCCGTGACCGGGTTTTTTTGGGGATCTTGGTGGCCGCGACCATCTTCCCGCTGATTCCCTCGGTCAGTTCCCTCTCGATGCGTCAGGTGACTGAACTATCGATCACCCTTTCTTTCTCACTATTGACCTTTATTCTGCTTTTACTTGCGATCTTTCTAGGCGGTACTTCGTTGTGGAAAGATATAGAGCGCCGCTATACGTTCAGTATCGCTGGGTTGCCCTTGACACGCGGGCAATACTTGCTGGGGAAATTCGCCGCAATTGCGGTATTTCTGCTTCTGGTCTCTCTGGTCTTAGGCTTGTTGTTATTGATGACGGTCTATGTTACTTCAATTTTACATCCACCAATTAGACCTGTAGTGTGGGGAAATCTGGTTCTTGCCGTTTTGTTTCATTGTCTGAAGTACATTCTGCTTGTCTCTTTTACGTTCCTGTTTTCTACTGTGAGTACCTCATTTTTTCTGCCTATCTTTGGCACTATTGCAGTTTTTTTCGTAGGAACGGCCTCTCAGCAGGTATTCGATTTTCTTCAGAGCCCTTCCGGGCAAAAACTCCCCGTTCTGCTTCAACAGATAGCTACAGGGCTCTATTATATTGTGCCAAATTTTACCGCCTTTGATTTGAATGTTAATGCAATTTATGCTCTGGATGTTCCCTTGAACGGGATCGGATTGACCCTGCTCTACTTCATCGTTTACTTGGTAATCATTTTGTCATGTGCTTCATTTCTGTTCGCACGTAGGGAACTGAATTGAAAAAACTGGTGCTGGTAGGCTTGGTGCTTCTTCTTTATGTTTCAGTAGTTGTGCCTTTTACTGCCTACATGCAAAATAAGCCTTTTGTAGAAAAACTCGGTTATGTTCCGAGTGCCGCCACCTTGCGTACCACTTCTCTTGATCAGCAGTACCTTGTAAGCTCAACGTTGATCATGAAAGTTCTTTTCTATTATGGGTCTCTTTTCGAGGCGCAAAAGAACCATATAGATATTCCTCCCAATTATGATGGCATGGTCGATGTTATTGAGACGGCGGTCAAGCTCGACCCGTATAATATGGACGGATACTATTTTGCTCAGGCGATTTTGACTTGGGACAACAGGCGGATTGAACGTGCCAATGCCCTCCTGGAATATGGTATGAAGTATCGTGACTGGGACTTCTACCTGCCGTTTTTCGCAGGCTTTAATGCTGCTTACTTCCTTAAAGACTACCCAACGGCGGCGAAATATTATCAGCGTGCAGCAGATTTGACCGGTTACGCACTTTTTTCCAAACTGGCGGGTCGTTATATGTATGAGGCCGGGAAAACCGAGTTGGCGATAGTTTATCTGAAAACCATGTTGGCTAGTACGCACGATGAAACGATCCGCCAATCGTTTCAACTCAGATTGGCTGCGCTTGAAGAGACACGCAGGGCTGAGGTAGCTCGAGATCTTTTTATTGCAGAGCAAGGTAGACACCCCAAGTCGCTCGCAGAGCTGGAGCAGACTGGCACACTTGATTTTCCGCTGGTCGATCCATACGGAGGTAAATTCTTTCTGGATGAAACGGGACAGGTTAGAACGACCAGTAAATTCTCTTTTGCAGGGGCTAAGAAAAGTCGCCAATAGCACACGTATTTTTATGAGGTAGATGAATGTGAATGTGATTGAGATAGAAAACCTGAGCAAGACCTTTCGTGGCAAACGACGTGCTTTAGTGCAGGCATTACAGTCGATGTCACTTACTATTGACCAGGGTGAAACTTTTGGTTTTCTTGGCCCGAACGGCGCGGGTAAGAGTACCACCATCAAGATTATTATGGGGTTGATTCGCCCTACGACTGGAATTGCCCGGTTGATGGGAATGGATGCCAGCCATTCTGCTGCACGAGCTAAGGTGGGTTTCCTTCCTGAAAACCCTGCTTTTTATGATTTCCTCACCGCTGAGGAATATCTGCGTTTTGTGGCCAGGATTTTTGGGCTTTCTGGAAAGGCTTTGAACCAGCAACTTGAACGAGTACTGTCCTTGCTGGACCTGCAGGAAGCTCGTCGTCGCCCCATTCGAGGATATAGCAAGGGGATGGTACAGCGGTTGGGGTTGGCCCAGGCCCTGATTCATGATCCTGAAGTTTTGATACTTGACGAGCCGATGAGCGGTCTTGACCCGGTTGGTAGAGCTCTGGTCAAGCAGGTGCTGCTTGAACTTAGGAGCCAAGGGAAAACAATCTTCTTCAGTACACATATCACCTCAGATGTCGAAGTTATCTGTGACCGGGTAGGGGTTATTGTTAAAGGGAAGATGCAGGCTATAGAGCGTGTTGAGGATGTCCTGTTACGCCAAACTAGCGGGTACGACATACATGTGTGTCACCCTCGTACTGGTTTGCATAAGACGGTGTTTTCCGAAGCTAAAACGCTCCCGGAGATCATAGTATCGTCCCGCGATGAGGGGTTCGAGGTGATTAAACTTGAACCTCGCCGCCAGAACCTCGAAAGTTTTTTCCTTGATATTGTCAAATCAAATCACGAATAAGTCCTGTCTTCAGGCACTGATTCTTACAGTTGTAACAATGGGCCTGTTCTGGCCATCGATCACTGCAGAATTATTGTATCTTGATGATGTGCCAATGGTAGGGGCGTTACAGTACGGTTCCGAATTTTCTCTTGCCGATCTTTTTTTGCCCGGTGGAGGTCAAGGGCTGTATTACCGCCCGGTGACTATCGCTACCTACACACTAGACAGGTTATTCTTTAACCTTTCTCCAACCTGGATGCATCTCGAGAACGTGCTGCTGCATCTCGGCAACGTCCTTTTGGTATGGGGTCTTTCTCGGACTCTTGTCGTGTTCCTTGGCTTGTCATCGCGAGTTCCTTTGTGGGCAGGTCTGATGTTTGCCGCCCATCCCCTTGCAACTGAATCTGTAAACTGGGTTTCTGGACGGACCGATCTGCTTGCATGCTTTTTTCTACTTTCCTCTACCTGGTGCCTGGTACTATTTCGTATAAGGCAGCAGCGTCGTTGGTTGCTGCCGTGCGGATTGTTTCTTTTGCTCTCCGTTCTTTCCAAGGAAGTCTCGCTGGCTTTTCTGCCGGGGATTCTGTTGTTGCTCATGGTTCGTCTGGATGGTCGTGTAGCGCGCACTACCCTT
>QNFP01000400.1 GCA_003645535.1 Gammaproteobacteria bacterium
ATTGACTTACCCGCCACCCCATGACAGTTAGCACAGCGGCGGATAACAACGGGTTGTCCTGCGGAGCCGATTTCATTTTCCAGAGATTCAATAAAATTGACCACGTGCCATATCTCTTCTTCGGTGAGGGGATGACGAAAAGAAGGCATGTCATTGCGGCCTTCAGCAATCTTCCAGGCAAATGCACCCGTCGATTGTCTACCGGCTATCACTAACAGGTTGGCCGGTCTGTCATTAAGGGAAAGCCCAATAATACCGTCACCTTCACCCCAGTAACCATGGCATTCCATGCAGTGCTGTGTAAAGAGGGCTTTGCCCTGACTAACAGACTCCACGTCATAACGGATTGGATTGGTCTTTTCTATTGCCGAGGCAGGCGCTTGCCAGGGCACGGCCTCGGCAAACGCAGAAGATGTCAGGACAAAGGATACCGGAACAAAAAAGAGCGCCGCAAAAAAAACCCGATAGCAGAATGATCTGGATTTCCAGCGGGGGATAGCTTCAAAATTCATGGACAGGTAGACCTCTGATAACAATGAATCCCCTATTAACCTGAATACTACCACCCCTACCAGATTTCTTAGAGCGCCCTACCCCTAATCAGCTGGCAATTTTCTCAAAAACTCCGAGCTTCTTCTGGGTGCCGATAATGCCGCTTTTATAAATAGCTTCGATCATCGGGATGACCTCCGGCAGTGGCACGGTGCCATCAGGCTCAAAGCTGCTACCCCATTCAACACGGCAGCTATCCGCGCCGGTCTCAAAAACCCTAAATGTCGACAGATAATGGGTAATCGGCAGCGGGGCATCACCCAGAATTGAATAACTCATCATCATATTTTCTTCATCGAGGGCCTCGCAGCGTTCCTGCACAACGCCGGTAGGCGTTTTGATAGTACGCACTGCCAACAGGCCTTCACCCTCCATGGAAATATCGTCCGGTCCCATGCCCCTCATAATGTTACCAATGCCGCCGAAATCGGACAGCAATTTCCAGGCTTCACGGGCCGGCGCTTTTACGTCTCGCTTAATCATTACCGATGCCATAATAGTTTCCTCGTTAGTTGTTTCATCCAGGATCAAAGTTGAATCGATCAACTGTCCAGGAAATTACGACTATAGTAAATAGCACGGACTGGCTAACATCGCAAACAAAAGGGGACAATCATGGAATATACAAAACTCGGTAATACCGGCCTCACCGTCTCGCGCATCTGTCTTGGCTGCATGAGCTATGGCGAGGGCGACTGGCGAGAGTGGACCCTGGATACAGCCGCTGCCCGTGAGCATTTTGCGCTAGCCATAGAGTCGGGAGTGACATTTTTCGACACGGCAGATATTTACTCCAATGGCAGCAGTGAAGAAATCACCGGTCACTGGCTCAACGAGATGGCTGCTCGGGAAGATGTCGTTATCGCGACCAAAGTACATGGGCTTATGGATTACGGCGCTGACGGCCCCGGCCATAACCGCCAGGGCCTGAGCCGCAAACATATTATCGAAGCCTGTGAAAACTCACTGCGGCGCTTAAAGACGGACTATATAGATCTCTACCAGATCCATCGCTGGGATTTCCGCACCCCCATTGAAGAAACCCTGGATGCCCTCGATACCCTGGTTAGTTCGGGCAAGGTGCGTTATCTGGGTGCCAGCAGTATGGCTGCGTGGCAGTTTTCCAAAGCCCTGCATACCGCTAAGGAGCATGGCTGGCAGCGCTTTGTCTCCATGCAGAATCACTACAATCTGATCTATCGCGAAGAAGAGCGCGAAATGATTCCCCTGTGCATCGATCAGGGCATCGGCCTTATTCCCTGGAGCCCACTGGCGAGAGGGTTTCTCGATGGCAACCGCAGCGCCGAAAAAGGCGAAGGCCCCACCAAACGCGCCCAAACCGACCACATGGCGCGCACCATGTACTTTAAGGACAACGATTACGAGATTGCCGAAGCCACTCAACAGGTCGCAAACAACCATGACATTACCCCTACGCAAGCTGCCTGCGCATGGATCCTGCAGGCACCGGGTGTGACCGCCCCGATTATTGGCGCCACCAAAACTCATCATCTACAGGAAGTCTTTGCAACGGTGGATATAAAACTCAACAGTGACGAGATTGCCGCCATGGAAGCTCCCTACCGCCCCCATGCTATTGCCGGGCATTCTCAACCATCGCCAGCACGAATGCTCAAATAGTTGGCATCGAGCATGAAGCTGTTCCTGGCTCAGCCTGCCCACCGACTAGTTATTCACTGACTTGCTGTTCACTGACTTACTGTTCATTGACTTAAAAGCAGCATGTAAAACTATAATCAAACATTAAACCATTGCATCAGCCGGTCTGCGTGTGCTTTATTAACCAGCAAATTACTAATAAAACTATAAAGGAGTGTGCGATATGAACCCGAAGCATATGCTCGATGGCATCAAAGTACTGGATTTTACGCAGTTTCTCGCTGGCCCATCAGCCACTCGAATGATGGCTGAAATGGGTGCCGAGATTGTCAAAATCGAAGAGCCCACTGTCGGCGACAACTCTCGATATTTCCCCTACAAAGCGTCGGATGGCCGTAGCGGCTATTACGTGCAACAGAACAGGGGTAAAAAATCTGTTGCCCTCGACCTCAAATCGGAGCAGGGCAAAGCCATTATTCGAGAAATGATTCCGCAGTTCGATGTCTTGATCGAAAATTTCTCAGCGGGAGTTATAGGCCGCCTGGGCTTTGGTTGGGAAGAAGTCAAGAAACTCAATCCCAGAATGATCATGTGCTCTATATCCACCTTCGGTCAGGACGGCCCACTAGCACATCTACCCGGCTACGATTACATCGCACAGGGCTACTCCGGCGTGTCGGCGATGATCGGTCCTGCTGACGGGCCACCCTCCCTGGTAGGACTCGCCATTGGTGACACCTCCACCGGCGTCCACGCCGCCACGGCGATCGGCTATTCACTGTTTCACCGTGAACGCACCGGCAAGGGCCAATATCTCGATATCGCTCTGCTAGATGTTTATTTTCACCATCACGAAGTCAATGTTCAGGATTACAGTGCCAGCAAAGGCGCATCCCTGCCAAGACGCCTGGGCAACCACCATAACGTCGCCGCACCTGCCGGCATGTTCAAAGGCAAAGACAGATACTTCTTTATTATTGCATTGACTCATCAGTGGGAACCCTTCTGCGACGCCATCAGCATGCCGGAGTTAAAAACCGACCCGCGCTTCAGTGACCCGGCGACCCGCATAGAAAATCGCTTTGAGCTCGCGAAAGTAATCGAAGCCTGGATGGCCGAGCAGGATAGCGACGACGCCGTACAAAAAATTCTTGAAGACGGCCGCATCCCC
>QNFP01000401.1 GCA_003645535.1 Gammaproteobacteria bacterium
CACCTTTGTGAAAAGGCGCATACCGCATTACCAGTTTAATTTTCCCGGGATTTCCCGCCATCATTTTTTTGACGAACGGGTAAAATCTGGCGCAGGTTTCGCAGGCCGGATCTGCAAATTCGACCAGATAGACTTTGGCTTCGTCACTGCCAAGCGTCTGTGAATATTTCCTGACAAAGGTAGCGGCATTATTCTTGGCCATAAAACCAAGTTTCTTTATTTGCTGTTGTTTGTACAGGTGGCTTGCAAGTACAAACAACACGGCAAGAGACACACTTGAGATCAATACAATATATTGTTTTTTCATTTTGAAAGTCTCCTTTTCAAGACAAGCATTAAAACGATGATCATCGAAAATGATATCAGTGAAAGCATCGGAATGGTCAGAAAACCGAACAGGTCCATGTAGGTCTCGGAGCATGAAACGCCCTGGCTGCAAGGCTGCAAGTTTGCAGGGATGAAGCCGGAATATAAAAGAGTGTGATAGAATGCGAACCCTCATCCAGCTAACGCCAGAGGCAGGATATACCTGACAATGTTTTTATCATGGGGGAAGAGCCCGGCCAGCAGGATAAACACCAGGGGGAACATAAAGACCCTTTGGTACCAACACAGAGCACAGGGTGGAAATTCCATAATTTCACTAAAAAAGAGGCTCCCCAGCGTCGAAACACTTGCGATCAGCCAGCACAGGAAAGTGATAGACCAGTTTAGATCAGTGGTTTGCTTTGATTGAACCATTGCAATAATTTTCCTCAAACGCTCCGGGTGCCGTGCCCCAACCGGGTGGCTATCGGCGAGTCGCGTTGTTGACTGTTAATTTACCCGAACCAAATCACGGAAAAAACGCACAGCCTCGGGGGACGCCCAGTCCCTTGGGCCAATTACCTTTTCCACAATCATTCCATTCTTGTCTAAAATGAAGCTTTCAGGGACTCCCGTTGTCTGGTAAAGGTTCTTGACAGCGCCCTTGGGATCTACAAGGGCCGTAAAACTAAGCCGGTGTTTTTTCATAAAGGTGCGTACGGCTCCGGCTCCTGATGCGTCAATACTGATCGCCAGGATTTCAAAGTCTGCGCCGTTCATCGCCTGATGGAGTTTCTCCATTGACGGCATCTCCTCCACACAGGGGGGACACCAGGTTGCCCAGATGTTGAGCAGGACAACCTTGCCCTGGTAATCGGCCAGGCTGATCATTTTGCCGTTAAGTCCCGAAAGAGTAAAATCCGGGGCCCGTACACCTTTCCCGAGCCGGGGCTTTCCCGACAGATTGAGGGTATCATCTTTGGTTTGAAGCAAAACGATGATTCCGATACCGGTAATCAGTAGAAAAATTAACAGGATGGTCTTAGGGCTAACTTTGGAGATATTTGGAGTGTCCGCTTTCATTTGTTTTGACTCACGCCCTCCTTCGATAATTGAATGACTTGGCTCCTACCCGTGACAGGGGACCATCGCGTAAAGGAGAATTTGTGCGTCTTGAAGTGGTTTGTGCCTGCGGCATGATCAGCCAGCGCCGTAACTGTGCAGCCCGGGGAGATAATTCACACCAAAATAAGTAATCAGAACCGCCGCAAAACCTATCATGGCAAACACCGCAATACGCTTGCCACGCCATCCGCGCATAAAGCGGACATGCAGCAAGGTTGCATAGACGAACCAAGTGATTAATGACCAGGTTTCTTTGGGATCCCAACCCCAGTAACGCCCCCAGGCCGAGTTTGCCCACACCGCACCGGAAATGATCCCGGCTGATAAAAACAGAAACCCGAACAACACCATCTGGTGGGTCAGTTCATCTATGAAGTGTCTGTCCGGCAACCTGGACCAAAACGCCTGATCGTGATCATTGTCATCACGCTTTAGCAGGTACATCAGCCCCAGTCCAAAAGCGATGGCAAAGGCCGCGTACCCAATAAAGCAAGTGACGACATGAATTGTTAGCCAATTACTCTTTAAAGCTGGCAGAAGTGGTTGGATGCGATCGTTTATGCTGGAGGACAAGGATGCATAGGCCATCGACAAGGTGGCAAGGGGCAAGGCGAAAGCACCAATAGTCTGGTGTCCATATTTGCTTTCAATCACGTAATAAATCAAGGCGATCATCAAAGCGAAGAATACCAGGGATTCATATAGATTTGAGAGTGGAATACGGCCGATCCCCATTTGGTAGGATTCCAGCCACCTTAACACAAATCCGGCAGCATTGCCGGTTATGCCGGCAGCGACAATCCAGGTTGCCCAGCGGAATAGCTGCTTTTTGTGAAATATCCAGGCCGACAGGTAAAGTGCTGCGGCCAGACCGTAAACGAAGGTTGTGACAGATAATATTAAAGAACTGGTCATGATTTCATCCTGTATTTAGTTTAACAAAAGCAATTCCGGTGTTTGGTTTTGCCGTTCGAAGTTTTCTGAGCTCAGCACCCAATTTCCGAGCGGCAATTCCAAACCCGATGCGATTGCGATTGGCAGTCCCATGCACCCTGATACGGCTGCTTTTGGAGTGTGTCCGTACATCCACCACTATTTTTTTATGAGACATGAAGAATGCAATCCAACAGCCGATGAGTAGCAGGCTAAAGCCAGTATAAACCAGTGGCACGCCGGGGTCACTCGTCACCTGTAAACCAGTGTAATATGCTTTCGCATATCCCTCGACTGAAATCCGCCATTCCCCTTTGCGCATCCGATCAAATGTTGGAAAGCGCAGGGGCAGCGCTATTTCCACAGGCTCATTGCCCGGTTTTTCCAAAATGCCCAGTAAGGCCTCCCCCACACGGGTTCCCTTAAATTCGTAATCGCGGACATATTTCCGGGCGGTGAATCGACCTGCACCACCCGGCAGGTCCATCGATTGGCCGATGGACATTTTGTGCTGGACAGCTTGACCTGTGTTTGCGGATGTGAGGCTTAATTGGAAATTTTCAGGCGGCCTGGCGCCATAGCTGGATTGAAAGAAATTAATGCCTTTGTAACGCAATGGGTCATTGACGATAATCTCTTTTTCAATAACCTTACGGCCGTTTTCTAAAATAATCAGGCTGGATCTGAATTCCTTGGGAGACCCGGAATCGTAGAAACTGACATCGAAGTCGTCACAGCGGACTTCAAAGCCCAGTGACAGTGTATCGTTACTGTTGCGTAAGCGGATAAAGCGGGTACTTTCCCCCGGGGATATTAATAAATCGGTCGAACCCGTAGAACGATCCAACAAGCGCTCCTGCCAGTATAAAAACGATGCTCAAGTGGACGACAGGAACGCCAAGCCGGGTCCAGCGACCTTTTTCAGCAACCAGCCGAAAACCCGAATCCTCTGTATCGACTTGATAGTGCCGGTATTTGC
>QNFP01000402.1 GCA_003645535.1 Gammaproteobacteria bacterium
ACTCGGCGAGAAGCGGCTGGGTAAAATGCGGTAAAATTTTGCGGACATCCAGGTAGTGAACGCCAGTGTCCACAGCGTAAACATCCACAGGTTCGGCGTTAGTTTCAGGCAAAACCAGAACAGCATGGCGAAGATGCCCGCCATAAAGGTCGACCCCAGCAACTCCCAGCCGGCGTTCCTGGCATTGGTCTCTGAAGTCTGTTGACCCAGGGCAACAGACTTCATAATTATGGCCGCGTAGAACATCGGGTCGGTCAGGCCCAGCAGAAAGACAGGAAAGACCGTCATCGTTGCCCGGGCTGCCAGCCAGCTGGACTGCAGAGACTGTGACTTATTTGGCTCAGGTGGCTTTGGTGGTGGCACATTCTCTTCGGGGAGCAGGGGATAGACTACCCATTGGCAGACCACGGCGACCGCAATTGCGATCATCAACTCCTGCATCACCAAAGTAGCTAGACTGAAGCTCACCTGCCCCATCATGGCAATCAAAGTCACTCCCATAGTGAGCAGGCTGCCGACAGGCGGCTTGCCAAGATTCAGGCTGATGTAGTTGGCGAGAAACAGACCCAGCGCTACCAGCAGGAGCCCGGTGGCAGCGTAATTCAGCAGGATCGGTGTCAGTATCAGGCCACTGCTCAACATGATGGCGAGCACAAGCAGCAGCCCCAGCAAAGCTTTCGGACCCATGGGTGGCTTCGGGGCAGCGGTGAGCATGAACCCGAACAGCGGCGCCATAAACGGCATATCGAGGGCTAATGCGTATCCTGCCGCCAGCGACAAGGAGGTAGTGATGCTGAGCCTGAATACGCGCCGCGCGCCGATATGCATGGAGGCCGCTCGCCAATCAGTATGCGTAGGACATAACGCTCATGGCGCGAATGTACAGCCTGGCCAAAGTCCGTGTCACCGAGGCTTGTTCGGTGTAAGCCATCACCGACGCCTGCCCTCCGATGCGCAACTGGGACATGAGTCCCTCCTTCTGGCGCATGTCAAAACGAACCAGTACCTGGAAGCGCTGCGACTGGCGCAGCCAATCGCGATTGTTGTCCACGGTCGGCAGGGTTCCTGGCGCTGGCGCCTGCCCGGCACTCACGCCCAGACCGATATTGGTGATCATTCCTTCATAGACCGAGCCCGGAAGGGAATCGAACAGGATTTCCACCGGCGTCCCGGTTTTCAGGTGCCCAAGGTTGTTCTCGGTATACTCCGCCTGGATCCAGACATCACTGAGCGAAATCAGTGTTATCACGGGGGCGCCGGTACCAGCATAGTGTCCAACATCCACGCGCAGATCGGTGATTTCACCCCGATCTGTGGCCTTCACCACCGTACGCTTGAGGTCGAGGTTTGCTTTCTCAATCGCAGTGCGCGCGGTTCTGAGGATTGTATTCTCCTCCAGGGAGTCCCCACCCTTACCCTGAATGGCCTGTTCAATCTGGGCCTCGGCCGATTTCACCTGTGCCTGCGATTGCTCGAGGGTCGCCCGCGAAACTTCCAGGCGGCGGGTGGAAATCGTGCCCGGATCTTCCTTGTACAGGCGTTCCAGACGCGAGGTATCTTTCTGCGCCTTCACCAGGTTAGCCTGGACGGATTCCAGGTTGGCGCGCGCCGCATCTACGCCGGCGCCCCCCGCTTCAACCTGGCGCAGCGCATTTGCGTAATCGGACTGAGCTTTGTCCAATGCGATCTCATACTGCGTAGGGTCGATTTTGAACAGCGCCTGCCCGGCTTCGACTCGCTCGTTGTTTTTGGCGTACACCTCGATGACTTTGCCCGCAACCTGCGGTGCCACGCCGATCACGTAGCCCTGGACACGGGCCTGGGTGGTGTAGGGTGTATATCGATCAGACACCAGGTACCAGCCCAGGCTGAGGATAATCACCACGGCGATCACCATTCCGCCCCGCTTCACCGCCCTGGGAGCTTCCTCCTGGCCGGCCTTTTCTGGCTTTTGCGCTTGCTTATCCGCCTCGGGCTGCGGCGCTTGCTTATCCGTACTTTCTTCAGTTTCACTCATGTCCTTTCAAATCCTGTGTTATTCATTCGGTGCAGGCAGAGGATCATCCAGCATGCCATCCCAGTCAGTCCGTTCTTCCATGACCTGGCGAATCCGATCGGGAATCAAATTTTCACCATCCGCGGGCTGCCAGCCACCGCCCAGCGATTTGTAGAATGCGATTACCGCGTTGATGTGAGCCCCCTGGTTAACCACATGGCTGGTAGAGGCTCCGGCCCTGGCCAACTGCGCGCTCAGTACACGCTGGAAATCCGAGTAACCTTCCTGATAGCGCTTCGAAGACAGCACCAGCGAACGTTCCGCCGCTACCAGGGCATCTTTGAGCAGGATACCTTTCTCGTTGGTCTTGACCACGCTGAGCGCGGCGTTATCTATTTCACTGGCGGCACCAAGCACCGTCAACTGATAACTTTCGATCAACTGCTGCAGGGCTGCATCCTGCACGCGCACGTTGTTTTCTATGCGGTCGTAGTTGAACAGGTTCCAGGTAAAGCCGGTGCCGAGACCAGTACTGAGGCTGTCCGTGCTGGCGCCCACGGAATTACCCGACCAACCTATGGTTCCGAACAGCGAGATCGAGGGATAAAGGTCTGCCTCGGCCACGCCGATCTGCGCTGACTGCGCAGCCACCTGCCAGGCGGCTGTGCGAATATCAGGGCGCCGCATCATCAGCTGGGCGGGAATTTCCTCAATCAGCAGGGGTGACAACGCAGGCAATTCTACGGTCACATTAGCAAGTTCGGGTAGATTGCCGGGAGGGCGTCCCAGCAGAACAGCGATAGAGTTCGCGATCTGTCTTAAACTGATTTCCAGGCTGGGGATACTGGACAGGGTGACCAGATACTGGGTTTTGGCCTGCTGGACATCCAGTTCAGCAGACTGCCCACTCTCATAAAGGCGGGTCGTGATTTCCAAACTACGCTCCTGCAGGTCGGCGTTTTCCCGCGCGATCTCGATCTGCTTGAGAGTGGTGAGGTAGCTGAAGTATGCCTGAGCCATCTGTGCAGAAAGCAGTACCTGGGCATTCTGGTAATTAGTAATGCTGGCGAAGAACGTCGCGTCCGCAGACTCAATACTGCGCTGCCAGCGACCCCAGAAATCCAATTCCCAGCCCACATTGAAACCGACATTATAGCTGTTCAAATTCGAATGATCGCCGGAGTTGCTACCCTCGGTAGGCCAGCTGTCGGTCCGCGCCAATGAACCGGTCGCCTGCTGCACCTGCGGATACTGGCTGCCGGTAGCAATCCCCAGCAGGGCCCTGCTCCGGACAATGGCCAGGGCGGCGATCTGCAAAGTAGAGTTTTCCTCACGCGCG
>QNFP01000403.1 GCA_003645535.1 Gammaproteobacteria bacterium
CAACACCGTGCGGCTCACATGCAGTCAGAAATTGAACTGTGTCGCTCTGTTATACTGCAGGCCCTGTCCGCCGTGGATGACACACCGGAACAACTACCATTAATCGCCAGTCTCGCCAAGGCCAAACTGAACGAACTGGTAAAACTGGTCACCAACGAAGCGGTGCAAATGCACGGTGGCATAGGTGTTACAGACGAGCTGGAAATAGGTTTCTTTTTGAAACGCGCCCGGGTGGCCATGCAGATTTACGGCGACACGGGCTTCCATAAAAATCGCTACGCTAGCTTGTGCGGCTATTAAGTAAAAATCTGACCATTGGAGAAAGAGCATGGAAACCAAAGACAAACTTGCAACTGTTGACAGATATATCGAAGCTTTCGAGAAAGCCGACATCGCCATCATTAAGGACATCTACGCAAGCAATGCCATCGTGGAAGACCCAGTGGGCACTGATATACACGACGGTATTGAGGCAGTCTGCAGGTTTTATGAGGGCGCACTCGCCTCAGGTGCCAAACTCGTCCCGACCGGAACACCGCGCTGTGCCGGAAATGCCGTCGCTTTTCCCTTTCAGGTGACCATGCCCGGTATGACCATTGATGTCATCGATGTGTTTGAATTTGACGACAACGGCAAAGTGATTTCCATGAAGGCCTACTGGGGTCCAGAAAACCTGATAGCCTAGGGCTCCTCGACACCTCTGGAGATCACCCGATGAAAAAGGCTATTAAATGGCTGCTGCCAGCAGTGCTGCTGGTACTGGCCATTATTCAGTTTATCCCCACGCCGCCAGTCGTTGCCCCGGCAACCCTGCCACAGGACCAACGGGCCGCTCATCGCCTTTTACAATTTGAAGGCATCACAAACTTTCGCGACCTGGGCGGTTACGAGGTGGCAGACGGGCGCACGGTAAAATGGGGGAAGCTGTACCGTTCCGGCGCGTTCAACGAAACCAGTCGCTCCGATTTGAACGCATTACAAAAGCTCAATCTGTCGACGCTGATCGATTTCCGTTCCTCTGTAGAAAAAGAGGAGGAGCCCAGCGTCTTGCCCGACCCCACCGGGTTTCGAGTGGTTGAAATTCCCACCCTGGACGACGGCAACAAGGCCATGGTCGGGGAAATTATGGAGCGCATTGAAAGCGGTAACTTCGATGGTTTCGACCCCAATGCGGCCATGCTGGATGCCAACCGACAGTTTGCCAGCACCTTCACGCCTCAGTTCCGGGAGTTTATTCATATTATCCTCAACCTGGAGGGCAAGCCCGTGGTCTGGCACTGCAGTGCCGGCAAGGACAGAACAGGTTTTGCCGCGGCAATACTGCTGCGAATTCTCGGCGTGTCTCCCAATACAGTGATGGCTGACTACATGAAGAGCAAAACCCCTGCCCTGGAGGGACGTAAAAACGACATGCGTTTGCTGCGCCTGTTCAAGGGTGATGAGGCCGCCGACAAAATGACCGTCATGTTGGGCGTAGAAGAAGCCTGGTTGAACGCAGCATTCGACGAAATCGACCGGCAGTGGGGTGATTTTGATAACTATGTGGCCACTGGCCTGCAACTATCGCTCTCAGATGTAGAGCGACTCAGGTCCACACTGCTGGAATAAGCCTACACCGCACAGATATCCATGCCTGGCGCTTCCTGCTAGACTGCCACCACAATGGATATACAACTGATTACCGAAGTCATTGCGGTAACCGTGGTACTGCTCCATATGCTGGGCATAGCCTTCGCGCTGGAGTCTGTCCTTACGGTGAGAACGGCCCAGGGTGCTATCGCCTGGGTCATCTCTCTGCTGACCTTTCCCTATCTCGCGGTTCCTGCCTACCTGGTTTTCGGACGCAAAAAATTTGAGGGCTATTTTGATCAGCGCGAGGAAATTGAGGGGGAGTCTGAAGACCTTATTGAACAAACCAGCGACACCGTAGCGCAGCATATTATTCCAGGGGCCGGGGAAAGTTCGTTCTACACCAGCCTGCGCAAACTCGCAAGAATGCCCGCCACCAGTGGCAATGCCGTTGAGTTACTCATTAATGGCGAGCAAACTTTCGATAGTATCGCGGCGGGACTGACGTCTGCTGAAAAATACATCCTGTTTCAGTTTTATATTATCCGCGACGACCAACTCGGCCAGCGCCTGGGCAAAATCATGATAGACAAAGCCAGGGTCGGCCTAAACGTTAAAGTTTTATACGATGAAATCGGAAGTCAGGGCTTCCCGGCGACCAAGCTTTGCCAGCAGATGATCTCTGCGGGAATTGAAGTCTCCGCATTCAATACGAGACAGGTACGCAGACCGACCAAAATAAGAAAATCAAAAACAATACAGCGCATCCGCTATCTGAGAGCCTTTTACGATTTTCTAAAAGGATTAATTATTCGCATAAGAGGATATATTCGCTCTCGTTTTCAGCTGAACTTTCGCAATCATCGGAAGATCGTTGTGGTTGACGGCCAGATCGCCTGGATTGGCGGCCACAATGTGGGCGATGAGTATCTGGGCCTGAATAAAAAGATTGGCCACTGGCGCGACACCCACACACGCGTAGAGGGGCCCGCCGTGCTGGCGGCAGAGATCGTGTTTGCCACCGATTATCGCTGGGCAACTAAGAGGGCACTGGAAATTGATTGGGACTCAGTCAGCCTGGATAAAGGCGATAGCAACATCCTGGTTTTCCCCTCTGATCCGGCTACCAAATTTGAAGAGACCGGCCTGATGTACCACCAGTTAATCGTCGATGCCAGAGAGCGTATCTGGATTGCCAGTCCTTATTTCGTACCTGATCGAAGTATTATCGCCGCCCTGCAACTGGCGGCCCTGCGCGGCGTGGATGTTAGAGTCATTATTCCAGACGAGCCGGATGGGCCGTTCGTGGCCATGGCAAACTGGTCTTATACCAAGGAGCTTCTCCCTGCCGGCGTGCAGGTTTATCGCTACCAGGGCGGCTTTATGCACCAGAAAGTGTTGCTGATGGACGACCAGATATCCGGTGTTGGAACCGCCAACTTTGACAACCGTTCCTTCCGACTCAATTTTGAAATCACCTTACTGGTGGACGACCCTGCATTTGCCACTAAGGTATCGACTATGCTTGAAGCGGATATGCAGCACTCCAGAAAAGTCTATGAGGAGGATATAAAGAATAAGCCCTTCTGGTTTCCACTGGCAATGGGCGTCGCCCGCCTGATGTCTCCGGTTCTCTGACTTGAACCTTGGCCCCGGCCTCTACTCGCGCCAGGCCGCCTTATCAATATCGAGATCACTGTAGTCCTCTAACTTCAATCGGGGCTGCACGCCCGACTTAAGCTGCCCGTCATAATCGCGCAACAGC
>QNFP01000404.1 GCA_003645535.1 Gammaproteobacteria bacterium
ATGGAAACCCAGGGCCTGAGCGGCGAGTCTCTTTTTAGCTAGCTCCCTCCACTAAGCAGGCCGTGGTTTAATAATCAGGTCTGTTCCCGCTGTATCTCTCACGCTGTGAGCAGTATGCTTTGTGCAGTCATATAATGCGTACAAGGCTACTGTAATGAGTCTAAACTTTACCTTCAGTGAAGAAAACATCATGTTGGTGGACGCCCTGGGCGATGCCATCAAGCCCTGGACTACCACCCGCAAGACCGAACTGGCCGACATGGTCAACAACTCAATTTTTCCACAGGACCTGTGGCAGACCTTCGCCGATGTGGGACTGATGGGTTGCCTGGTTCCCGAGGAATATGGCGGCACCGATGTGGGCCTGCTGCCCCTTGCGCTGGGTTTTGAAAAAATTGCGGCCATGGGTGTTTCACCCAATATTCTACTGGTTACCTGTATGGATTCCGCTTGCATTGCGCGCAATGCCTCAGAGTCTATTAAGGAACAGTACCTCCCCGACATTGTCTCGGGAAAAATCAAATTCTGTTTTGCCATTACCGAGGCAGATGCGGGCACAAATTCCTTCAATATGAAAACCCGGGCCGTGTTGCACGAGGATAAATTTGTCATCAATGGCTCCAAGACCTTTATATCCGGCGTTGAAGTTGCCGAGTATATGTTGCTTGTGGCGCGCACCACCTCTATGGAGGACGCAAAGAAAACGGATATGGGCCAGTATCACGGCCTCACTCTGTTTATCGTTCCCACCGATGCGCCGGGTATTGAAAAGCAATTAATGCCCATGGCGTTTAGCGAGGGCGTGGGGCAGTACAATCTGTTCTTTGACAATGTAGAGGTGGCGGCCGACCAGGTAGTGGGCGAAGTCGATATGGGTGCGCTTGTGATGTTCAACTCGCTTAACCCGGAACGAATCCTGGCAGCGGCCATGTGCTCAGGAATGTCCCAATACAGCGTCGCTATGGCCGTGGATTATGCCAAGGAACGCAAGGTGTTCAGGGATACACCCATCGGTGCCTACCAGGGTATCGCGCATCCCCTGGCCATGGCCAAAGCGGAACACGAAGCGGCCCGTTTATTGATGCTCAAGGCCGCCTGGGCCTACGATGAAGGATGGGATTCTGCCAAGGTGGGCAGTCTGGCTAATATGAGCAAGCTGCTCAATTCCGAGTCCGCTATACACAGTGTGGATGTTGCCATCGAAACCCTGGGGGGAAGTGCGTTTACCGCGGAGCAGGGCCTGTTGCCCCTGTGGAATGGCGCACGCCTGTTAAAGACTGCGCCGGTGTCAAAGGAAATGATTCTCAACTTTATCGCGGAGTGGGAGCTGGGCTTGCCTAAGTCTTACTGAGATACCGGTGGTGGGAGGTGCCGGACAAAGCTGTGTAGGTTCGCACGCTATTTGAAACTTTCGCACGATAAATGAAGCATGGTGCAATAGACACAATGATCCCCTGAAGTGCTAGCCTCCAGGGTATCGCGGGTTAGCAAAGCCAGACTGCTGGCACTTGTTAATATTGTACAGTCCACTTTGCCGCGTCTTGTTAAATGTATTACAATGCGCATGACTATACGCATACGACAAATCGGTGGACACAATGCAGGCTCTATTTGATCTAAAAGCGCCCAAAAAAGCAACAAACCTGAGCATAAACAGTGACTTACTATTAAAATCTCGCGAGTTAAACATAAATTTGTCAGCTACCTTAGAGCATGCATTAAAGGCCGAGCTAGCCAGAACTGAGGCAGGTCGCTGGAAAGCTGAAAATAAAATAGCAATCCAAGCTTATAATGAATTTGTCGATGAGCATGGATGCTTCGGCGACGAATTCAGGTCATTTTAATGGCTCAGTTCGACGTGTATCTAAACCCTAGTAAAGCAACCCGAAAAGCTTACCCTTTTTTATTGGATATACAAAGTCCTGTTATTTCCGAGATTACAACTCGAATTGTTCTACCCTTAGGGAAGCTACAGCATTTCAAAAACGAATATATGAAAACGCTGACCCCAGTAATTGAATACGAAGGCGAAAAACTAATATTGGTCACTCCGCAAATATCAGCCATACCTTCCAGGATGCTTAAAGAACCAGTAGGTTCGCTCGCGCATTTTTGTGATGAAGTAATTGCAGCTTTGGACTTCGCAATAACCGGCATTTAACAGCTTATTCTAAAGAAAATTTCACGTATGCACATTTCACCGATCTGGTGCGTTGTTTGACTACCGAAAGTGTTTAAATTGCTGAAAAACAATGGCATACACCCCAGTTTTTATTTTTATCGATTAATCGAGTATGTCACGACTAAGCTAATTATCAAGTTGACCCTGGATAATTAGGGGTGATTCTCAAGAGGGTTAGACTCAGCGTGACAGATTTTAAAAACTTTCCACAAGCGTTGCGAAAATCCAAAAACTGATCGTTTACAGAAATATTTTTAGTTCTATGGGGTCGCCGCCCTGGGCGTATTTAATCATTCGGAAGAGCGTGCCACTGGCAGAGCCGTATAGTAGCGCGTTGCATATCATTTCATCGGTATCTATTTCGCGGGCGGCCTTCAGAAGTTTTTCAAAGGTGTGCACGTAGTTTTCTGTGTGACGCCTGCGTATTTCTGTGCCGAAGTAAAATTCCTGGATTTCTTTGGGTTCATTTCGGATATTGAACATCTCATTAATCATTAAGCGCATAAAAAATGTGTGGTCCCCGGTACCCAACAGGGCACGACCCTCAGCGAACGCTTCTGGCGTCATGGTGCCTTTCCCCGTACTCCCCATTACCGAGATGTAGTGGAAGGAGGCTATGGAGCCGAGTTGATCCTGCACCAGGGTCAGCAGCTTGAAGTAGGAGTCGCGGCGGGAGTGTATTTCCAGTCGGCGGGCACTCTTTTCCTGCAGGGAAATTGCCTTGGTGTTGGCGGTGATTTCCTTTTGCTGCATGAAATGGCCGATGACAAGCCACAAAAAGGCCAATGGTGCGAAGGCGCCTTCCAGAAAGCTACCAATATCCCCAGTGGGTAGGTGAACAAAATTATCCCAGCCCACGATCAGCATCAGGTAGCTAAAACCCGCTGTGATCCAGGCGGTAGTGAGCACCATCCCGAGGAGGACACGCCAATCCATGTGGAATTGATTGTCTGAATCAGTCATGGGGACAGTCTAGCGGAATTGAGTCAAAAAAAAAGACCCGCGTGTTGGGTCTTTTCACCGTAGCTGGCCGCAATGCGCCAGTGTGTATTTCTAACGCTCCAGCAAAGCCAGTTTGTTCGGCTTGCCGCTCCACTCCTCGGCATCGGGCGGGGATTCTTTCATCTCAGTGATACAGGGCCA
>QNFP01000405.1 GCA_003645535.1 Gammaproteobacteria bacterium
AGGACGCGCTAGTCACCTATGTTAATTTCCCGACAACGGAATACCTGCAACTACCCTTCCTCGATTTCCAGTGTTTTAATGTCTATCTAGAGTCACGTGAAATCCTGGCTAACTATCTCGCCAGATTACAAAACCTTGTTGGCGAACAACCTCTTGTCATGGCAGAAATTGGTCTTGATAGCCGTCGAAATGGTGTGGATGCTCAGGGCAGCAGTCTGGACTGGCAAGTTCGTACTGCCTTTGCCGAAGGCTGCGCAGGTACTTTTATCTTTGCCTGGACAGATGAATGGTACCGCGGTGGTTCTGATATCGAAGACTGGGACTTTGGATTAACCACCCGCTCACGCGAGCCCAAACCTGCTCTGGCCGTGGTAAGCAAAGCCTTTACAGAAGTGCCCTTTGCAGGCGATAGAAATTGGCCAAAAATCTCGGTGGTAGTCTGCAGTTACAACGGTTCGGCCACGATACGCGATACCATGGAAGGCTTAACAACTCTCGATTACCCGAACTATGAAGTTGTCGTCATCAATGATGGCTCAACCGATGCAACGCCCGATATCGTGAGTGAATATAATTTCAAATTGATCAGCACGGAAAACCGTGGTTTAAGTAATGCACGTAACACCGGTTGGCAGGAATCAAGTGGTGAAATTATTGCTTACATCGATGACGATGCCTACCCTGATCCCCATTGGCTACAGTTTCTCGCCCATACTTACCTGACCACCGATTTCGTCGGCGTCGGTGGACCTAATCTCGCACCCGCTGGCGATGGCCCCATCGCTGACTGTATTTACAATTCGCCAGGCGGACCTGTGCAGGTTCTGATTACAGATCGTGAAGCGGAACATGTGCCGGGTTGCAATATGTCATTCAGGCGAGACGCTCTCGCTAAAATTGGCGGCTTTGATCCGCGCTACCGTGCTGCCGGGGATGACGTCGATATCTGCTGGCGGATACAACAGGAAGTCGGAAAAATTGGCTTTCATGCTGCCGCCATGGACTGGCATCATCGACGTAACTCAATTTGGACTTACTGGAAGCAACAGCAGGGTTACGGTAAAGCAGAGTCACTACTGGAAGAGAAATGGCCCGAAAAATATAACACTGCTGGCCATTTCAGCTGGACAGGCCGACTGTATGGTAGCGGAATGACTGAAGCCCTGAGGTTTTCACGTTCACGCGTTTATGGCGGATCGGGTGGGAGCGCACTTTTCCAGTCGATCTATGAACCGGCCGCAGGGCTGATAACCTCACTGCCACTGATGCCAGAATGGTTTTTTGTCATCGGTATTTTAGCTACGCTCTCATTGCTCGGACTCTCCTGGCCGCCGCTACTCTGGTTTACGCCACTATTGATTCTTGCCATCGCCGCACCGATTACACAGGCAATCATCTCTGCAACGAAAGCGGTTTTTCCAACACCTCGACCTAATCGAGGCGAGCGAATCAAACTACGTGCGATTACCGCAATGCTGCATCTGATACAGCCACTGGCTCGCTTGATAGGCCGTTTGCGTCACGGATTGACGCCCTGGCGATTGAAAAGCAATAGAAGAATGACTTTTCGTTGCTCGGCCACACCGACCTTATGGTTCGAAACATGGCAGGATCCCATCGCCATGCTCGGACAGATATCCGATAAATTGAAACACAATGGCGGCACTTCACAGCCAGGAAACGATTTAGACGTTTGGGATCTGGAAGTTCGAGGCGGCTTGTTTGGCTCAGCAAGAATCAACATGGCGGTTGAAGAACACGGCGCTGGCAAACAAAACTTTAAATTTCGAGTTAGACCGCAACTTGCACCCTGGGGCGTTATCATCGCCGTTTTATTTGGCGTCATCACACTACTCTCCGCTTTAGATGGCGCATGGCTTGCTACTTTAATGACAGCTATTTTTAGTACATGGCTGTTAACGATGGGTTTACGTGACAGTGGTGTGGCTATTGCTGACGCAGAGAAAGCTATCGAAGATGTGGGGGCTACTTCAAACGTGAATGAAAGTGAAACCTGACCACTCTGCTTTTTACAAATATCGGCGGATGATGCCGTATATTTTTAAAGAATGGCGCAGGATGAGTTTCATCGGGCTACTAACGATTGCAGCAGCCATGGTTAGCACGCTCATACCCTGGCCATTGAAACTGCTAGTGGACTACGCGCTTAATAATCAGAACCTGCCCGATGGTGTGCTTACATTTTTTAGTTTTGCCGGGTTCGAGCCCAACGTTCTATTCTTAATATATGCTGCTGGCGCAGCCAGTTTCGCATTATTTGCCCTAAACACAGCTTTGAACTGGGGCATCACATGGAACTGGGCCGTCTCTGGCTACCGTATGTTTTATAGCCTGGCTGCGGATATACTAGCGCGCCTTCAGCAACTCACACTGCGATTCCATGGTCTACGTCCCGTCGGTGATTTGCTTGGTCGAATCACGACAGATAGCGCATGCGTCTACCAGCTGGCCTCCGACCTCCTGGTTACACCAGCGAGAGAATTACTCACCATTTTCACTATCAGTGTCGTGGCATGGATACTTGATCCCATACTTGCTGTACTTCTGTTAACAGCTGTACCCGTACTTGCGTTATCCGCACAATTTTTTGGTGAAAGGCTGAAAAATCGTGCCCGCCTGAACCGTGAAGCTCAAGCCAGTCAGGATAGTTTCGTCCATCAAACACTGACCGCTATGCCTATCGTACAAACGTTTACCCGCGAAGCACAAAATAACGATCATTTTTCTTATCTTAGTAACGCGATAACCATGCGTGCACAAAAAGGAGTTTTTACTGGTCAAATCTTCCAGTTCATTAACGGTGGTTCATTGGCCCTGACAACAGCTCTTGTCATTTTGGTAGGGGGGCAACGTGTACTTTCTGAGGATATATCACTAGGCAGCCTTTTAGTCTTCATCGCTTATGCGATGACTCTGCGAGAGTCATCCATTTCATTAATGAACACCTATGGCAATATCAAGGGAATGGAAGCGAGCATCGACCGGGTACTTGAAATATTGGACGATAAAAATGAAGTATTAGACCATCAAGATGCTCAGCCTTTCATCAGACAGCCCAATTGCCAGGGCATCGAGGTAACATTCGAAAACGTTACTTTTGGTTATGAAAGTGACAGTTACGTACTTAATAATATCAACCTGACTGCTCATGCTGGTGAGACTATTGCGTTGGTCGGTGCAACAGGTGCTGGGAAATCAACGCTAGCTTCTCTTATACCCCGTTTCTTCGACCCCGATGAAGGGCGGCTTTTGTTTGACGGAACCGATGCCCGAGATATCCAGCTGAGTAGTCTCCGCCAGCA
>QNFP01000406.1 GCA_003645535.1 Gammaproteobacteria bacterium
ACTCATAGCGGGGCAAGCTTAGCAGCCTCGCCGTGGGTATAGATTTGACCAGGGTCAGTTTCAGGCAAGCTATTTCACCTAACCCGCAGGGCGGAAATCGGAAGGCCCAACAGAATGGGAAAAGGGGACCCCATCATTATTAGAATGGCGGAACTTTTTAAACTAACTATTTATCAACAACTTACCGGGGCACTCGTTGCAAGTTTATCCCCACAGGGCATAACGAAGCACAACGGATAGCCACAAAATGTCCGCATAGATCGACACTAACCCTTTTGAAATGTTCGGTCTCAACCCGGATCACACGGAGCATACCGGCAGGCATGGTGTTTATATTTCCTGTTCTCCGAATAAAAATCATACATAGCTGATCCTAGTTCCTATTTTTGATAATATATATCTGTCTTTATAGTTGCATTAAGATCATATATATCTTATCTTTTATATGAATATATTGATCCTACGGTGAAAACTATGCGCTCGAAAGACAGAGCATTGGCACGTAAACATCTGGATAGTAAGTTGAACTCCATCAGACGTTCAAGCGATATTCTGCGCCCGCCAAAAGGGTGGGTAAAGGCAATCCGGGAAGCCCTGGGTATGTCCGCTGAACAACTTGCCACCCGCATTGGCGTGACTAAGCCCCGGGTATACGAGATTGAAAAAGCGGAGATATCTGGCTCCATCACGTTAGACTCTCTCGAGCGCGCTGCGCATGCTCTCGAATGTAAGCTGGTTTACACGCTCGTCCCCAAACTACCATTGCAGGAAGCAGTGGAGATGCGTGCATTGGAGATAGCAAAGAAACGCATACGCGCCGCATCGCATACCATGACCCTGGAAAATCAGGCTTTGGATGAGAAGGAACTCAGTGAACAAATTGAGAGCCTCGCCAGGGAAATATTGGATCAAGGTGGCTCAGGGTTCTGGAAAGAAGAATGAGCGGCCCACTTCTCCCCGAAGATGATGGTCAAACTCCGCTTACGCCAGAAGAGCTTGAAGGCCTTATTCCTTCGCACATCACACTGCGCGGAGAACTCAACGAAGCTGAACAGATTAATATCATTGAAGCCCAGAGCTGGGGCTATAAACGCAATCGCTCGGTACTTAGCCTCAAATTTCTGAATAACTTGCACAAACGTATGTTTGGCAGGGTTTGGAAATGGGCAGGACAATACAGAAAAACCGGGAAGAACATAGGCGTTGATGCCTACATGATCCAGATTGCGTTGAAAGACCTTGTAGATGATGTCACTTACTGGATCGAGCATTCGACCTATGAGCCGGATGAAATTGCAGCACGATTCCACCACAGACTTGTCTTCATTCACCCCTACCCAAACGGCAACGGCCGTCATGCGAGAATGGCTGCTGATTTGTTGTTGAGATCAATGGGACAGGTGGCGTTCACATGGGGAAGTGAAAACCTTACCGATCCTGGTAGAACCCGGTCAGAATACATTGCCGCCCTTCGTGCAGCAGACGGACACGATTATGGTCAGCTTTTTAGATTTGTCAGAAGCTAACCAGGCTCGGCTGGAGTTAGTCGATCAATCTGCCTCTTACAGCTACAAATCATTCCTGAATTTCGAAAATTATTTGTAGTTCGATATGGTTCGCAATAGATTAACGGCCTGCGCGCGACTCAACGCCGCTATCGCGAAGCGTAGTAATCAAAAAATGGTGGCTACGCCCTGATTTGAACAGGGGACCCCATCATTATGAGTATGACAGGGCGCTTATAAACTTATATTAATCAATAACTTACTGAGACATCCGTTGCGTTATTTTCACTACTATGCATAACAATGCATAACTGATCCCTACAAATCTCCTAAATACCGGGTACGGCCTGTTAGTAGATTTGCTGCCAAACTGTGTGAGTTGAGTGAAAAATATCTTCGGTTAATACAAATCAATGTAATTTCCCGTGAAAGGGAAACTGGGACAGATCTATTTATGATCACAGATCAATTAATAACTAAATCTGTCCCAGTTTTTGGAGCTTTTGGAGCTGCCCGGTTTTTGTACTTAGCCTCCATTTTGCTACCTTTTTCCTCCGTTTTTCGGTAAGGTATGCAACCCTTTTTGCAGCGACAATTTTAACAAGAATAAAGTATCAGGAGTATTCCGTTATGTACCGCAAAGAACTCAAAGTTCTCGATTGCACCATCCGTGATGGTGGCCTCATTAACAACTACCATTTCAGCGATGATTTCGTTAAGGCCGTCTATGCGGCTACTGCTGCGGCCGGTGTCGATTATATGGAAATCGGTAAGAATCTTTGCGAAAGTAAAGAGTTTACCCGCGAGAAATTTGGCAAGTGGAACTTTTGCAATCAGGAAGATATCAAACCCGTTGTCGATTCCTATGAGGGCGATTACCGTCCAACACTAGCAGTCATGTATGACGTCGGTCGGGTCGACATCGAAGGATTAGTGCCCGCCGACCAGAGTGTGGTTGGCATGATTCGAACCGCTTGCTATGTGCATCAGATTGACGCTGGGCTGGAGCTGATCAAGCGCTGCAAGGATCTGGGTTATGAAACAACCATCAATGTCATGGCACCTTCGGCGGCCATTGAAAAAGACCTGGTCGAAGGACTGCAAGAAATTAATCAGGTGCCCGAGGTCGATTTTCTGTATTTTGTCGATAGCTATGGCGCCTTTTACTCAGAACAAATATCGTCTTACCTGAAGCTTTATCGTGACAATGCACCCGACAAGCAATTGGGCTTTCATGCGCACAATAACCAACAGTTGGCTTTCTCGAATACCCAGCAATGTATCATTGAGGGCGTTAACCTGCTCGACGCTACCATCAATGGCAGTGGTCGTGGCGCCGGAAACTGCAACCTCGAGCTGCTACTCAATTTTTTGAAAAATCCTAAATTTGATGTGCGCCCACTGTATAAAGTTATTCAGGAACATCTGGTACCACTGCGTGAAGAAATCGAATGGGGTTTTAATGATATCTATGGCATTAGCGGCCACCTGAACCAGCATCCACGCGCAGCGATGAAGCAGCGCGGCAATGCGGCGGCCAAAGACAACTGCTATGACTTTTTAATAGAGTGCATGGGTGACCTGGACTAACTAAAGCTTTTTGAGAGTTATAAAAAGCCATGGAAGTTTTAATATCACTCGAAGAAATTCACGCATAGGAAGAATTAACGTCTGTTTGCAAAGATCCTGGTTGTATTTGTTAGCGGTGTAAACGGTATCGAGCTTAATTTGGAGCCGCTTTCGACGTGAATTCCCGGGACAATTCCATGGATCCGAGTGAAAATTCACCCTTTCGATCGCT
>QNFP01000407.1 GCA_003645535.1 Gammaproteobacteria bacterium
GGAAGGTACTGGTGTTATTGCCGGTGGTGCCATGCGTGCAGTTCTGGAAATTGCCGGTGTACACAATGTACTGGCGAAGTGTTACGGCTCTACTAATCCGGGTAACGTGGGACGTGCAACATTCAATGGTCTGCGCGACATGGTTTCGCCGGACGATGTTGCCGCCAAGCGCGGCAAGAGTGTTGAAGAGATTTTGAACTAACTATTTATTGGGTCGGCTAGTCATGGCTAAAGCAACAGTTAAAGTAACGCAGATCAAGAGCACCAGTGGTCGCCTTAAGAATCATATCGCGAGCGTCAAGGGTTTGGGGTTGCGTCGTATCGGCCACACGGTCGAGGTAGAGGATACTCCCTCGGTACGCGGTATGATCAACACAGCAAATTATTTGCTACGGGTCGAGGAATAAATCATGTCAGACGTTATGCGACTGAACACATTGAGCCCCGCGCCGGGTTCGAAAAAGGATGCCAAGCGCGTTGGTCGCGGTATCGGTAGCGGCTACGGTAAAACCGCTGGTCGTGGTCACAAGGGTCAAAAGGCTCGCTCTGGTGGTTCAGTAAGGCCAGGATTCGAGGGTGGCCAGATGCCTATGCAGAAGCGGCTGCCCAAATACGGTTTTAGCTCCCGTATTGCCAGCACGACAGCGCAAATTCGACTAGGCGAATTGAATGCGGTTGCCGATGGTGTGATTGATCTCGAAGCGCTAAAAAGTGCGGACCTGGTAAAGCAGAATGTCACCAGGGCACGGGTATTTTTATCTGGTGAACTGGGCAAGGCTGTCACGGTCAAAGGTCTGACGGTCACAAAAGGTGCCCGTGAAGCGATTGAACAGGCAGGCGGGAAAGTAGAGGACTAAATGGCTAACGCTCAGCTCCCTTCAGTAAATAAGGCAGGATTAGGCGAGCTATTTGCTCGCCTTCGTTTTGTTTTATTGGCGATTATTGTCTACCGCATCGGGACCCATATTCCGGTTCCGGGGATAGATCCCAACCAGCTGGCTGCGCTGTTCAACCAGAACCAGGGCACGATCCTTGGTCTGGCTAACATGTTCTCTGGTGGTGCGCTGGAGCGCATGAGTATTCTGGCGCTGGGAATCATGCCTTACATTTCTGCGTCGATCATCATGCAGTTGATGTCGGCTGTTACTCCGCAATTGGAGGCCTTAAAGAAAGAAGGCGAGTCTGGTCGGCGCAAGATCAGCCAGTACACACGCTACCTGACGGTGTTGTTGGCCTTTGTGCAAGGTTTCAGTATGACTGCCGGAATGGCTAACCAGGGTATGGCATATGACGCGTCACTGCTTTTTTATGTGATTGCGATAACTTCTCTGGTGACTGGCGCTGTATTTATGATGTGGCTGGGTGAGCAGATTACCGAGAAAGGCGTTGGCAACGGTATTTCGCTGCTAATCTTTGCCGGTATTGTTGCGGGCTTGCCAGCGGCGATAGGTCAGTCATTGGAACAAGCCAGGCAAGGGGAACTGAATATCCTCATCCTGTTGTTTGTATTGACGTTGGCAATTGCTGTGATTTATATGATTGTTTTCATCGAGCGCGGCCAGCGTCGCATCACGGTGAATTATGCCAAGCGTCAGCAGGGCAGGAAGATGTACCAGGCGCAGAGCTCGCACCTGCCGCTGAAGGTAAATATGGCGGGTGTTATCCCGGCGATTTTTGCCAGCAGTATTCTGCTGTTTCCCGCCTCACTGGCGCAGTGGTTCGGGTCTGGTGGTTCTGCTGATTGGTTGCAGGACATGGCGGTGGCCCTGGGTCCTGGCCAGCCCCTGAACATATTGTTGTTCACGGTATTTATTGTATTTTTCTGCTTTTTCTACACGGCGTTGATGTTCAACCCGGTAGAAGTTGCCGATAACTTGAAGAAATCAGGTGCATTTGTACCCGGTATTCGTCCAGGACAGCAAACCGCCAACTATATAGACGGTGTACTGACCCGTTTGACGGTATTTGGCGCGGCTTATATCGCGCTGGTTTGTTTGATGCCCCAGTTTCTGGTGGTGATGTGGAATGTGCCCTTTTATCTGGGCGGTACTTCACTGCTGATCGTGGTGGTTGTGGTAATGGATTTTATGGCCCAGGTGCAAAGTCACCTGATGTCTCACCAGTATGATTCGGTGATGAAAAAGGCCAACCTGAAGAATTATGGTGGTTCCGGTAGCGTCCGCTAGACGCGCCGGTATTTCGGAGTATAGAGACATGAAAGTACGTGCATCGGTAAAGAAGATTTGCAGAAACTGCAAAATCGTCCGTCGCAAAGGTGTGGTTAGAGTGATTTGTGAGTCAGATCCTCGCCACAAGCAGCGTCAGGGCTGATTTTTAGTGAATCGGCCGCGGATTGTCGAGCCTTTGGCTGGCATCTGTATGGTTGATTTTTAGTAACGATATCGCTAGAATGCTGCGCCTTTCGAAGGGCACTCGGTGAGATTGTTTAATAAACAAGCGATTTTTGAGTAAGTAATTGGAGAAAGATGGATGGCTCGTATTGCCGGCGTCAACATACCTGATAACAAGCATGCTGTTATCTCTTTGACCTACATTTTCGGTGTGGGCCGCACACAAGCGCAAAAGCTATGTGTTGCCACAGGCGTTTCGGAAAGCACCAGAATTGGTGATTTAACCGAAGCTGAACTGGATGCACTGCGCGCCTCCGTGGGCGAACTGAATGTGGAAGGTGATCTTCGTCGTGAAGTCTCGATCAATATCAAGCGTTTGATGGATCTGGGCTGTAATCGTGGCATACGTCACCGTCGTAACTTGCCGTTACGTGGTCAACGGACCAAGACCAACGCTCGTACCCGTAAAGGTCCGCGCAAGCCGATTCGCAGGTAACTTTTTATCGACCCCACTAATTTGTGGGGAGTATATAAACAGTAGCGAATCTTTTTTAGTGTAGCTGCACCAAAGTGCAGTGTTGATATTAAATTGGGAAAGAAACTATGGCTAAGCCAGGTGCCAAAAGCACTCGTAAAAAGATAACGAAGACGGTTGTCGATGGAATCGCGCATATTCACGCATCTTTCAACAACACTATCATTACTATCACCGACCGCCAGGGTAATACCCTGAGTTGGGCGACCGCTGGTGGTTCAGGTTTCCGCGGTTCACGTAAAAGTACGCCTTTCGCAGCCCAGGTGGCAGCTGAGCGTGCCGGTGAAGCAGCCAGGGAATACGGCCTGAAAAACCTGGATGTTCAGGTGAAAGGTCCCGGGCCAGGCCGCGAATCTGCGGTTCGCGCACTCAATGCCTGTGGTTACAAAATCAGCAATATCACAGACGTTACGCC
>QNFP01000408.1 GCA_003645535.1 Gammaproteobacteria bacterium
AAGGTTTTCAGGGATGGCGCCACAATTGATCTTAACAAAATTTCCATGGCGTCTGGGAGAGTTTTCGTGCAGGAAGTTTGCGATAACATCTTTACCTGTTCCCGTTTCACCTGCCAATAGAACAGGGCTATCATAGCTGATGACGGAGCAGGCTTGCTCTATAGATACACTGAGGCCATATTTCCCTCCGATAACCAGGGTGCCATGATCGGGGAGAGATTCTGACTGATTCGAAGTTCCTGCATTCGCTGGTGTTTCACTGTTTCTGGCAAGCTCTTGCCCCAGGAAGAAATTGCTTACCACCATGCAGAGTGAGTTGTGCAGCAGGGAATATAAGGTGGCGTCTTTTCCTGAGTAGCGTCTCTCCCCCTCGGCTTGCACCGAAAAAAGTACTTTGAACTGATGTTTCAATTTCAGTTCCATAGTCATACTCGAGCATATGAATCCATCTTTAGACTCTAACCTGGAAGCAACCAAAACGTTGTCGCCAAAACTGGTGTGGGAAAATTCCTGTGAGCTTCTATCGTTTACGTCCAGAATTGGCTCAACTTCCTCTGTTCTGAATCTGGGTTTGTCACAGATTGCGACGATACTTTTTACGGTGGAAAGCGATGGGTCATGAACGTCAAGGTAGAGACCGTCGACGGGAAAAACAGTCTTAAGAAAGGCAAAGCAGCACTGCAGGCTTTGGGTCGGATTCGAGCTCGAAAAAATAGCTTGAGAAGCCTTTTCGAAAAAAAACTGTTTATCCATAAGTCACCCTGGAAGGCAAGTGGCGCCGATCGGCATAGATTGGAATGATATCAGTATAAAGCGCCTACTCTTCGCCAGTGTTTCTATTTCTGCCATAGTGAACTCCCGCTCTTTTCATTTTGTGGCGGAGAGTATCCGGGTGAATGTTCAAAATCTCAGCGGCCCCCCCTGGTCCGTAAATTTTCCCCTCGGTGAGGGCCAGTGTCTTATGAAACTGATCGGCTAAAAAGTCTTTTAATCGTGTGATGTTATTATGTTGAACCAGCGGTGCATCGTGATTTTGTAAGGGTAAAGCATCGAAACGAACAAATGCGGACTGATTCGTAGAGGGAGATGCCTGATGAATGATGAGTGCCCGTTCAATCACATTTTCAAGCTCTCTTACGTTACCGGGCCAGTTATAGCCGACCAACTGCTGCAAAGAGCTACTATCAAGCTCTGGAAGCGTATGAAAGCGTAATTCAGCACTCTTCTTTTCAATAAAATAGCTTGCCAGCGAAGGGATATCCTCCTTCCTTTGTCGTAAAGGGGGAACTGCGATGGGGAAAACATTGAGTCGAAACCACAAATCCTCACGAAACTCTCCCTCTGCTATCATCTGTTGCAGATTGCGGTTTGTCGCACAGATGATTCTCACATTTACGGGAATGGCCCGAGTTCCTCCAACCCGTTCAATCTCCCTGTTCTGTAGCGTCCGCAGCAGGCGAACCTGTGCTTGAGGGGAGAGCTCACCAATCTCATCCAGAAACAGCGTTCCGCCATCTGCTCTCTCGAATCGTCCAAGTTTTTGCTGAATTGCACCCGTAAAAGAGCCTTTTTCATGGCCAAATAGTTCGCTGTCGACCAGTTCGATAGGGATTGCTCCGCAGTTGACCTTGATAAAGGGGCCTGCGCTACGGCTTGAACCGTAATGAAGAGCACTGGCGATAATATCTTACCCGTTCCTGTTTCTCCCATAAGCAGTACGGAACTGTCAGTTCGCCTAACCACATTTATTGCGTCCATCACCGTTTTAAGGCCGCGATCTCGGCCAATAATATGCTTGGTCTCAATGGGGGGGGCACTACTGCCACTGGATGAATCTAAACGAGAGTTACTAATTAACTGGCTTTGTTTAACCATGATGCCGACAGCCGTTGCCAGTGGATAGTGTAGTGAGAGCAGTTGACTTGCATGTTTGTTGGAGTAACGTTGTTCACCCCTGGCATAGAGCTTTATGCGCAAAGAATTCCCATTTTCGAACGGCAGTGACATTAAGATCGATGAATAGAGGGTTCCATCAATATCCTCTGAGTCGATGTCAACAGCGGGGCTGGCGGTACTCACTGAGCTTAAGGGTTCAATGCCTGAGATGGAGCTGCAGTACTTTGAGCCGGAGAAGTAGGGGGGGAATGTTTCGGGTTGCACGATAAATATCAGGTTTTCCATGGCATTGTTGGACGAGTCGAGAATATCCAATGAGAAGGCATCAATGGGGAGGTGAGTTCTCAAAAAGTCTACAAATCGGTGCATGCCGTTACTGGTATGTGCAGAACGGTACAACTCATCGATGGCTTGTTGGTAAAAGTTGTTTTTGCTAGCTGCCTTCATTTATCGCAATCCAGGATACGGTTTAACTCTGTTTACTGATTATTTCGATGTCCACCATTTTCTTCTCAGTTCACGGGGGTACAAATCGTCAAATATTCTGGTTTTCAGTTTAACAGGAAATATGCGGTGGCCCAACTGCTGTATGTCCCTTTACTGCTGTATTTGCTTATCTAAGTTGTTGATATCGCTAGCTAGTTTACTTGGCATTATTATTGCAATGGATTGGGTGTAGCTATTTAACATAGAGGCTATTAAGCAAAATTTCGAAGCCCAGGGGAGCTGAGTGATGGGCGAACTTCAGCATCCACCTGGCAATTATTTTGATTAAGCCAACAACACTGGAGAGAACCATATGATTAAAATTCCAACAGTTTTATCTCGCAAGTCCCTGGCGGCAGCCGCTGTTTTGCTGGGCGCCACTGGTGGCTGTCATTTGTTCGATGGATTGGGTTTGCAGCATGACACTTACGGGTATCTGGAATATTTCAAATTCCAATACACATATTTAACACATTAGTAGCTATACAGGAGATTAGGAAATGACAAGTATTGGATTCTGTCAAAATGGTATGGGCTGGAGTTGGGAACAAATCCGGGATTTCTGGGTTGAAGCCGAGAAGTTGGGTTTTGAAAACGGAACCATGATGGACAACAACATCTACACGGGGCCGCCTGACGACACAGTAATTCCGACTCACGAGACCTGGACTTCTCTTGCCGCAATTGCAGAGGCGACCTCAAAGATCCGGATCGGGCCTCAGGTGACACCTTGTGCGCGCCGCGCACCATCGTTATTCGCCAAGATGGTCACACAGGTTGACCACATCAGCAATGGCAGGGTCTACGTTGGCATGGGAGTTGGTGATTTGCCGAAATACAACCTGCCCTGGGGTATGCCATTTCCCAAAAAGATTTCAGAGCGCTCAGATATTCTGAGAGAAGAGATAGAGATTATGA
>QNFP01000409.1 GCA_003645535.1 Gammaproteobacteria bacterium
CTAGACAATGTCTGCACCTGTGCTGCACCGAGCTACTGAACTGAAAACCTGCTGCTACAGGTTTGGGCTTCACTTTATCGCTTTGTGATATGGACTAAAACAATGGAATTTCGATCATACAAGGCGCTGCACTGGACTCCGGCGCTATCGCGCCTCCTCCAGTGAGCTTGGTCGTTGAGACTGTAGACAAACCCTCTAATTGGAAGGTCGGTATAAAATAATCGATTAGAACGATTTTAATTTGTTTTTCAGTGCATTTGGTTAAAGTACGCATTTAATGCCTGTATATAGGCTCTAGTGACGTCGAGGCAATATATGCGGTGCATATCTCGGAAAAGCAACGTTGCTCAAAAAATTCGAGTACTACGTAAATCCGAGGTTTTCTACCGCCTCGTTATAGACCATAATTTGCAGATGTAGCATCACAAGACCCTGAAGGCGCAGAGTTCAAGGATTCATTTGAATGGTTTCGAATACAAAGGCAGCAGTTAAGCTATTTACTCACCCAAACAGCCCATTTGGCGCAAAAATTTATTGGGCGCTTCAGTACAAACGCGCCGAATTCGATTTGATCTATGTGAACCCTCTAACTCGAAATGAGATTGCTTTCACAGAGCAAGGCGTAGTCCCAATTCTCAAAGTCGGCGAGGCTTGGCTGCAAGATTCTAGCGAAAACTGCCTGTGGCTGGACGATGTCTATCCCAAGCGCCCTTTCTCCGGAGAGACAGATGAGCAGCGGGAGGGTATCTTGGAAGCCGATCAGTGGGTAACAGATAACATTGTCGCCCTGCATTTTCGCGCGTGTATCGACAAGGGTGATGGCCAGACCACCAAGCGAAATGCCAGAAGGATGGCAACGTTATACTTCCAGTCGTAGAGAGTATGCCATCCTGGTTGAAGAAAACCGTTATACCTGTTTGGCACATCTTGCTGCGCAATACCGGGTTTGTGAAACGTGCCGCCCATAGGCTTGATCCAAAAAAAGATATTCAAATGCTCCATGCCGAGGTTATAGCTGGTTTTGAAAACCGTATTGAAAAAACGGGGTTTCTCGCTGGGACAGAGCAGCCATCATTCGCAGATATTGGTGCCTTTGCGGAGATAGCTTTCTGTACCACATACGGTGTTGAAGGCACTCTAAATAAGTCATCGTCGCAAGCGGTCAGTATCTGGTACGAGCGAATGAGTACATACCTTCCTTGTATGCCAACGCCCTCGCTTTTTCCCAAATGGCCGCCCAGTGGGTTCAAACCCCGTGAGAGTTAATAACAAGTCAAGCAAGAAGGACGTGGACTTCCCTAGGTCTGATAGACACCTCCGAGCCTCAAAATGAGGCGTTAGAAGGCTTTTCCATACCAACCAATATGCCAACTGTAGTTGACAATCCCCTATGTGTTAACTATGGTTAACACATGATAGAAGTCAGAACAACGGAAGTATTTGATAAATGGTTTGGAAGCCTCAAGGATCGAAAGGTTAAAGCCCGCATTCAGGCACGAATAGACAGAGTTGAAATGGGTAATTTTGGCGATGTTTCTCCTGTTGGAGAGGGTATTAGCGAATTACGAATATTTTACGGGCCAGGATACAGAGTATATTTTGTTAAACAAAATTCTGTTGTAGTAATTCTTCTATCTGGTGGCGACAAATCTTCTCAACAGGCAGATATCGCTAAAGCTAAAGAAATTGCTAAGCAATTGGAGATATGAATTATGGTTATTAAAACTACTCGCTGGGATTCAGCGGAACATTTAAAAAATGATGAAGATATAAAACTTTATTTAGAAGCATGCCTTGAAGAAGCTGGAGATGACCCTGCTTTTATCGTGCATGCATTAGGTGTTATTGCGCGTGCAAAAAACATGAGTCAACTTTCAAGAGATACCGGCATAACTCGCGAGGGTCTCTATAAAGCATTTTCTACTGAAGGGAATCCTACTTTTGCTACAGTAACAAAAGTTGCGAAGGCGCTTGGACTACAAATTACAGTTCAAGCCGCTCATCATTAAGCCTTCTAACAAACCACTCAACTTGACTCACGAAAGCACCGTTTCGTTTCACTACACTTTGCTTTCGTAGGCAAGTTAGCTCAACCGTTAGGTGGCCACATAGATGATTAACTGGGATGCGGTAGGAGCAATCGGGGAGATTCTTGGCGCCGCAGCAGTTGTGATTTCGCTTGGCCATCTGGCGGTTCAAATTCGCCACAGCGCCTCAATAAACAGGGCAACGATACGAACTCAGCTAACAGAGCGCGCTCGGCGCAAGCCATTGCATTTTACGCGGAGAGGTCTGAAATCGTGCGGAAAGCTGGTGAACATGAACCCCTTACCGATACCGAACGGATTGAGTTTTCTGCCATTCACGGAATTTTTTTTCGCGGCTTCGAAGACAGTGAATGGGAAGGGATGCTTGAAACGATCGGTGCGTCCCTGGCGAGTGAATATGCCCAGGAAGATTGGCGTGCTTACCGACGTCAATACTCGCCGCCATTGCGTGCAATTATTGACCCGTTGGTGCCGAACTATGACGACCCGTCACAAACACCGAAATACAACATCGGAATGCGCAGAAAGGAAAAGCAGTGAGTATAGTTTCCTCCGCTCTACTGGATGATATTGAACATCCAAATCGGGATAAATATCCAAACCAACGAGCTTTTGTTATTGCTGTAGATAGCTATGTGTATGTGGTTCCATATGTAGGAAATGGCAATGGAAATTTTTTTAAAACAGCCATTCCTGGCAGAAAGGCTACAAAGAACTATCTGGGAGAATCAGAATGAGTGACCCAAAACTCAGTAAAGAAGAGAAGCAAATTCTTGCGGATTTTGAGGCAGGCGAATTTAAATCAGTGCTTACGCCAAAGCGCAAGAAAATGTTGCAGGCAGCGGCTGAAGAAACGTTCAAAAAGATAAGCGCATAAATATCAGAATTTCTAGCCGCGACCTGGAATTGCTACAAAGACGCGCGCTGGAGGAAGGCATCCCCTATCAGACCTTAGTATCCAGCGTGCTCCATAAATATGTTTCAGGCGGCTTGCACGATGTTATGGCTAACAAGACAGCAGAGCGGGTGCAAAAACCCCGCAGTTAAACGTAGATATTACTGGTACACAGAGGTTCCTTAGGTGTTAATAAAAATATGAATTGGGAAAATGGTGGGGTAATAGCAGAAATCGCCAGCGCGATTGGGGTAATTATTACCCTCGCGTACCTCGCCCATCAAATTGCGCAAACCAATCGAATCGCGAAGGCGGCAGTTATCCGCGAGCTCGAAGAAAAGTACATTGATCTC
>QNFP01000410.1 GCA_003645535.1 Gammaproteobacteria bacterium
AACCATGCGCGCGCCCTGAAGAACATTTAAACCTATACCCCCCAGGCCAAATACCACGACCCGCGACCCGGGTTTTACCTGAGCTCGGTAAACAACGGCACCGACACCTGTGGTAACACCGCAACCGATATAACATACCTTGTCAAAAGGAGCATCCTCACGAATTTTAGCCAGGGCGATTTCCGGCAGGACGGTGTAATTTGAGAAGGTCGAACAACCCATATAATGCAGAATAGGCTCACCGTCTAACGAAAAACGGCTGCTACCATCCGGCATCAAACCCTGACCCTGGGTAGTACGTATCGCCTGACAGAGATTGGTTTTGGGGTGCAGGCAGAAGTCGCACTCCCGACACTCCGGGGTATAAAGGGGTATTACGTGGTCGCCCGGTTTAAGAGAGCTGACACCAGAACCCACCTCCAACACGACGCCAGCCCCTTCGTGGCCCAGAATAGCTGGAAACGCGCCTTCCGGGTCATCGCCGGACAGCGTAAATGCATCGGTGTGGCAAATGCCAGTCGCTTTGATTTCAACCAACACTTCTCCGGCCCTTGGGCCTGCGAGATCGACTTCGTGAACTTCTAACGGCTTGCCAGCGGCAAATGCCAGGGCTGCGCGAGTTTTCATTCTATTCTCCTTGATGACGATGGATATGTTGCATCGTTTTTCTGCTATTTTTAAAGCGCCGGATGCAGCAGCCAACTACCTGGTGGCCGCTAATGACTAACCCAGCACGTCGGCAATAGATTTACGCAGCCGCTCGATAAACAGGTCGATTTCTTGCTCGCTAATAGTTAAGGGCGGCGACATCACCATATTATCCACTACTGCACGGCACAACAGACCATTTTCGAAGCACTTATTATGCACGGGTACACCTACGCCGGTGGGGTATTTACTGGTATTTGGTGCGAAGGTGATAGCGCCCAGCAAGCCATAGTTACGGATATCGATCAAATGGGGAATGTCGCGCAAACTATGCAACGCATTTTCCCAGTAATCTCCGATGCTGCCGGACGCTCTGGTCAATAAGCCTTCTCGCTCGTAGATTTCAAACGCTGCCAGGCCAGCGGCTGCGGCTACTGGTGCCCCGGCATAGGTATTGCCGTGAAAAATCTCCGGGCCTCCAGTGGCAGCTGCATCGAAAATAGTTTGTTGAATTTCCTCTTTGATGAACACGCCGCCCATAGGTACTGTGCCACCATTAATGGCTTTAGCCGTAGTCATCAGATCGGGAGTGACACCAAACTCCACGGCTGCAAATGCCGAGCCGGTGCGGCCAAACCCCGTTACCACCTCGTCGAAAATCAGCAAAATATCGTGTTGATCGCAAATTTGGCGTAATTTTTTTAAGTAATTTTTCGGTGGTGGCACCATGCCGCCTGCACCCACTATCGGCTCGACGATCACTGCACAGATATTATCAGCGCCACGAAAAGCGATGATTTTTTCCAGCACATCAGCTTTATCCTCACCTCGCTCCGGTAAGCCTCGACTAAACGCACTATTGGGGATGTCGAGCATATCCGGCAAAAAATCAACAGTATCCAATGTCGGGAAACCCTTGCGATTATTTGCTATACCCTGCAACGAGGTACTGCCCACGTTGACACCGTGGTAGCCGCGCTCTCGAGCAATAAACCGGGTTTTAGAGGCCTTGCCCCGCGCCCGCTGATAGTGCGTGGCAATTTTCATAGCGGTGTCGACCGATTCAGAGCCCGAATTAGTAAAAAATACCCGACTCAAACCTTCCGGGGCGTACTCCACCAACTTCTGTGCAAACTTAAAAGTCACCGGCGACCCAAACTGGAATGGTGGGCAAAAATCCATTTGTATCAATTGCTTATGGACTGCGTCGGCTACTTCACGACGGCCATGTCCAAGATTGGCACACCATAGTCCGGCGGTGATATCCAGTATTTCACGACCATCTGGAGTATATAAAAAGCAGCCCTCTGCCCTGTCAATAAGTCGCGGATTTTGGCGGAAACCTCTCACGTTGGTAAATGGTTGCCACCAGTTTTGTAGTTCGACATCGCTCATATTTGTACCCTTTTAAAATCCGCTAGTTTGTTTGCTGTCAATTGCACAGGCATCTTACCGAAAGACCACCATGGATTGGGATGCAAAGTCCACCAATTCACAGTTCACCAATTCACTGGTTGCTATTGACCCATTATTAGCGTTAATATTAATCTGGGTTAAGTAGTCTATACAACATATTGATTTAATGAGGATTTAAGTATGAGTGTTCAGCAAGGGCTTTCCCCAGGAGCGGTAGGGTCTGAGATGCTGACAAAAGAATACGGAGATCTTTTATTAGCTTATCTAGCGCAGCTTGATGTCGAATATGTTTTCGGGATACCTGGAGGTGCCATAGAACCTTTTTACAATGCCCTGGCAAGAAGCGAGCGGCGCGGTGGACCGCGAGCAATTGTCGCACGCCATGAAACCGGCGCGGCCTTTATGGCCGATGGTTATTCGCGTAACACTGGAAAACTGGGCGTCTGCTGTGCCACCACCGGGCCAGGCGCTACCAACCTGATTACCGGCGTCGCAGCGACATCTGAGTACGACATACCTTTATTGGTTATTACTGCGCAAACCCCGCTTTCGAGTTTTGGTATCGGTGCAGTTCAGGAGTCATCCTGTACGGCCATTAATACTGTGGCCCTGTTCCAGCAGTTCTGTCGATATAGCACGCTTGTCTCCCACCCGGATCAGTTTGAGCGCAAACTCATCACTGCGATCATGACTGCTTTCTCTGAGCGAGGTCCGGCTCACATCAGTATACCTATGGATGTAATGGCTCAATCCCATACCTCCGGCAAGCCGCAGTTTGATTTGCCCGCGTTACTTAATAAACCGTCACTGCTTGATAGCGCAGCGGTGGCGCAACTGATTACTGAGGTCGATCAATGCCGCAATCCGGTATTTTTAATAGGAGATGAGGCGGCAGAAGCTATTGGCCTGATTCTCACGGTCGCCATGCAAATTGATGCTCAAATAGTCGTTACACCACAAGGCAAAGGCCTGGTGAGCCCCTACCATCCTTTATTCCACGGCGTAATTGGCATTGCCGGTCATCGTGATGCCCGGGAATTACTAACCGATTCCACTGTGGACAGGGTTTTCGTGATTGGCGCACACCTCGGTCAATGGGCCACCAGTGGCTGGGATTTGCAGTTATTCAACAAGCGGATCATCCATATTGAAGAAAATGAAGCCAATTTCGCTAAAACGCCCATGGCTTCTTTGCACGTAAGGGGCCGTCTGGAG
>QNFP01000411.1 GCA_003645535.1 Gammaproteobacteria bacterium
CGTATGATAGAAATACGACTGTTGCGCAATGCCCTAGCGCTGGCCAAGCACCGAAATTTTGCCCGTGCCGCAAAAGAACTCCATATGAGCCAGCCTACACTTACCCGTAGTATCCAGCTACTGGAAAAAGAAGTTGGAGATCGTCTGTTTGATAGAGCAGCCAGAACCGTACAGCCCACGAAGGCTGGCGAGATTGTGCTCAAACATGCCGGTATCATCATTGCATCTACATACGCCATGCAGGAGGATGTTGGACGCCATCGGGGACTGTCAGACGGGTCACTCTTTATCGGTGCCGGACCGAATTCGGGAGTTGTGCTGTTTGCACCTGTAATTGCTCAATTTTCCAGACTCTATCCCGAGATTCGAATTGAAGTCTGCGTGAGTGACTGGCGGAAGCTTCCCGGGCGGTGGGTGCATGAGGAGTTTGATTTTATGGTGACGGAAACCAGCGAACTGGACGAATCGCTGGGTTTCGAAATAACCCGACTTATCCGTCATCCCGGCCTTTTTTTCTGTAGAAAAAATCATCCATTGCTGAAAAAAGACAAGTTAAGCATTAGTGACCTGGCATCTTTCCCGCTGATAGGCCCGGCCATTCCAGAAAGGCTAAAAGACTCACTCAGTAGATTGTTTTACTCAGGTAGAGCTGCAAGTGCACTACCCAAAGCTTTACAACAATATATCTGCAATGACCTTGCAATAATAAAGACTGTTTTATGTGAGAGTGATTCGATAGGTATGGGAACATACGGTATTGCAGCAGATGAATTGGAATCTGGCCTTTTTAAGGCTTTACCGTTTCGTATTCCAGAGCTGACAACAGACTACCATATCGTCACGAGAAAAGGGCTCTCCCTGTCCGCTGCCGCGCACGCTTTTATTAAGGTCTTGATTGAAGTTGATAAAGAACTGTCCCATTCAGAGGCCAAGCTGATCAGGTCGCTGGGGCCGGAAATAACTGCCTGATAATATTTATTCCAAAACCAATATCGACTTGGGTGCGCGCTTCAATCAATGACGCCTCACAGAGTGATTACTTGCTGTCTGAATTTCCCAGAGCGTGAAATTGAGCATAAGCCGTCTGAAGAGCTTGTTCTATCGCGTATATTTTAAGCAGCCTTTGGAAGGCTGATTGAAGTTGAACATCTGCATTTGCACCAATAAACTCCACGCTACCCTGATAGTTAAATATTTGCATAGTCTGGTTTTGGTACAACTCCTGTAATGAATACACCGCAGCAAATTTTTGCACCTTCTCGTAGGGTAGATATCTCAGGACATCTGTGAGCTGGGCTGATTCCCACGCAGTATTGCGCATGATGGAAATTTGGAAATTCACTGCGGCATCAAAGCCTTCTGGAATAGATTTTTGCGTATTTAACAGTTCAACCACCGGTTGAAACCTGGCCAGTTCAAGCCCGTGCTGTTCATTTGCCTCACTGATGAGAACTTCATTTCCCTCCAGCTCCAGAAGAACTCTGGACAACGCCAGATTTGCTGCCTCGCTGTTCTCATAGTCTTCCCACCCTTCATCTACAGCCAACGCAAAAAAAACGGCTATAGTAAGAAAAATGACTTCCAGTACCAGCCGCCGAATTGACATTTTTTGAAATTGCTGTCCGCGCATATTCATTGACCTATGTAGATTTGCTACCTACTTTCATGCAGGAGAATTAGTGACTGTTCTTTTCAACCCAAGGTGAATACTACATTGTGTTCGCATTGGTATTTTCCTGTCCAGAATGCTAAATGTTAGCCTCGGTGTCAATTTGAGCTGGACGAAATTCGACTGCCTGGGGCTTTAGGGCCGGAATGCCATCGCTGAGTATGACCAGATAGTCTGTTAGCGAAAATGTTCTCGGACTATAATGTTGCGATGAAGTGGGGCAGACATTCGGCTAAGTTGCTAATCGCAATACTGTACAGTTGCGCAGGCGCAGGGGCGGCAGAAGACGATGGTTATCAGGCCGGCTATGATGATATTCCCGTGTTTGGTGGGCCCGATGGGGTGAGCGAGGATCTGCGAAGCGCCGACGAAATAAAAGCTACACGTTTTAAGTTTGATCCGGAAAACCACCTTCTTGCCCCCTACTTTGACGCAAAACGAGAACTTGAAGACGATCACGGCGTTGCCTTTGGCGTCCGCTATTACCTGTTGGCCCAGCATGCCAGTGCCAGTGCGGGTGATAAGACTGCGGCAGGCGGTGTGTTTCGATTCCAGGGCACCTGGACTTTGTTCGAGGGAAAGGGAAAAAATCGCGGCTTTCTGGAATGGCGGCTTGAAAATCGCCATGCTCTTTGGGGCAGGCAGGCACCCAGCGAATTGGCGGCTAATATTGGCGCTGCCGCTCTCAACACCGGGTTCGCCTATACCCCCGACTTCGATACAGACCTGGCAGTATTCAATTGGACACAACTGTTCAACCAGGGCAGGTCGGGTATTGCCGCGGGTCGACTGGCTTTTCCCAGTTACCTGGACTCCATGCCTTTCCAGACCTTTACCCGAGGCTTTATAAACCGGTCGTTCTTTATTAACCCGACACTTGGCACCTCGGGCATCGGCGCCCTGGGTATGGTAGCAAAGGGTTTTGTGAGTGAGCAGTTTTGGCTGGGCGCCCATATCTATGACGGCAATGCCGTCAATGGGAGCTTCGACCTCGATACCTTCCGGGAGAAAGAATGGTTAACGGCAGTAGAAGTGGGTTGGACACCACAGTACGAGCATCGCCGGAATAAACTATTGCAATTCACCTACTGGCACAAAGACGGGCGATCACTGGCGGGAGTACCCGCCGGCAGTGGCTGGGCTGCCAGCGGCGTGTGGCAGTTAAGCGATACAGTGTTGCCTTTTGTGCGTCTTGGTCACTCGGATGGTGGGGCGGGGGTTCAGGCGGAGAGTGCGATAAGTGCAGGTGTGGAGCTTACCAACAAATTTAATGACGCCTTGTCGGTGGGCGTGGGCTGGGCCCAGCCATCAGAAAAAACACATGGGCAGGGTGCTGGAGACGAATGGGTGCTGGAGACATCCTACAAGTTTCAGCTGAGCGATAATTTTTCCATCACCCCGGATGTCCAATTATTGTTAAACCCTGCGAAGAATCCTGATAAAAGCAGAGTTTGGATAATGGGTTTAAGAATGCTGTTTTTCTACTAGGTGCTACCACTTCTCAAAACCTGACCTTAAGCAAAACATTATTCATCAATAGCGCTGCTTTCCTTGTGGTATTTCGAGAGGCGCAGTCTATCAGGCAATTCCGGATCGTGTTCTACA
>QNFP01000412.1 GCA_003645535.1 Gammaproteobacteria bacterium
TCAGTTCTACGATCGTATTGGTGCTGTAGTTGCCCAGAAGAAAGTTTCTAGGCATTCAGATACGCCTCAGATCGATACACCTCATTCTAGACGAAGAGTTACCTTGTCTGACTATGAGTGGGCTGATTTAATTGATAAAGAAGATCTACGAAAAATGATACAAAATCCAGCTGGTGACTATGCGATTGCTGCTATGTGGGCAATGGGTAGATCTAAGGATGATGTTATTATTTCGGCTGCTAATGGTACTGCTTATGCTGATGAGGATGGTTCTACTTCGGTTGCTCTTCCTTCTACTCAGAAGCATCAAGCTATTTCAGGTGCTGCATTTTCTGATATGAATGTATTTCTATTAAGAAAAATAAAGAAAATTTTAGATGGTAATGATATTGACGAAAGTATTCCTCGTTTTGGTGCATGGACATCTTCTCAGCTTGAGAACATGCTGACAGAGACAGAGGTGACTAGTGCTGATTATAATACAGTTCGTGCATTAGTTATGGGAGATGTTGATACATATATGGGATTTAAGTTCTGTCGTACAGAGCGTTTAGATCTTCAGGTAGATGCATTATCTGCGAATACTACAACTGGTGTTGTTGGTTCTGGTACAACTGTTGTTGGTCATAGAAGAGCAATTTTCTGGGCACAAGATGGTTTACTATTAGCAACGGCTGCGGATATCCAGACAGAGATTGATAGACTACCTGGTAAGTCTTATTCTACTCAAGTTTATGTATCAATGGGAATTGGTGCCACTCGAATGGAAGAGAAGAAGGTTGTTATTGGTTTATGTAAGGAAGCGTAAGTGGTGGCTCTTCGGGGCCATAGCTTTTTGAATTTTGTTTTAACTTTATTTTGGAGGATTAAAAATGTCTACACTTTCAGGAAGGCTTTATGCAGATGGAGCTACCTTATTAAATCAAGAGCCTGAGGCTAAGCAGGATGTCACTTTAAACTATTCTCGTCTTCGTTACATTTCAGATGGTTATACTAAGTCTGCTTCAGACGAGTTAGGGACTAGTGCGGTCGTTAATTTTTTCACAATGCCTAAAGGTGCAAGATTAATTGAAATGTTTGCTACAGCGCCTACGGCAGGGGTTACAGGAGAAGCGGATCTAGGTTGGGATGCTTCGGTAGAAACTGACGAGTACGGTGTAGTTTTAGAGGCAGCGGATGCGGATGGATTCTACACATCGGATCAGTTTGATCCTGGTGATGCAGCTTTTACTCGTAAAGCGATTGACTCTGCGAGACCTGGTTATAGAAAGTTATTTGGTGCTGCGGTTCAAGTTACAGCGACAGTGACTGAGATTACCGCGTCTAGTGCAGCAGATGAGTGGTTGTTAGAGGCTTATATTACAGTTGACTAAAAATTATAGGGGGTCCTCATGGCATCATCTCCTCTTGAGATATGTAATTCAGCATTGGTGAAAGTGGGGGCCGCTCGTATAGGTTCTTTATCTGATCCGACGAAGTCGGCAAGAATTTGTAATGAGCAATATAATAAGATGCGCAAAAAGCTTTTGCGTATTCATCCATGGAATTTTTCTAAGCGTAGTATTTCCTTAGGTGCTTCTGGTAACACACCTATTTTTTCGGATATATATACGAATGAGTTTTCTATTCCTTCTAATGTTCTTAGAATATTAAAGACTGATTTGGCTACAACAACATCATGGGCTTTAGAGAATAGCCCTACTACAAACAAGCAAGTTATTTTAGCGGATGCTGTTACAATAAAGATACAGTGTTTAATTGATATGACAGACACGACAGTATTCACGCCTGATTTTGACGAGGTCTTGGCTTTACTACTGGCCCAAGATTTTGCCTATTCTATTGTGCAATCTATTTCATTGGCTCGAGAGTTGAAGTTAGAATATAAATACGAGTTAGGGCAGGCAAGAAGTTTTAGTTCTCAGGAGAGGGGATCTTTGCAGGAGGTTGAATCTGATACTTGGATAGATATAAGGAACTAAATGGCGCGGTTTAATGATATCTTAAATAGTTTTTCTAGTGGTGAGGTAACTCCTCGTTTGTATGGTCGTACTGATTCTGATTTATACAGGAAGGGTGCAAAAGATATTACGAATATGTATCCTATTCAACAGGGTGGTTTACGCCGTAGAATGGGTACACAGTTAGTATTGAGTGATAGTGAAATGACCTCAGCAGATGAGTATAATTTTCTACCTACTGTATTAGATATTGAGTACCGTAGGGTAATATCGTTTGTTATCTCGGATACGGAAAGATATCTAATTTTATTTAGTGTAGATTCTGCGAATGCTATTAACATAAAATTTTACAACCCTGATAATGATTACCTTGCTATAGTACAAAATTTATTATTTGGTTACTCTACTATAAAGTTAGCGTTTATAAACCAAGAGATATTTAGTACAGATGCGAGTATACAAGGGATCCAATACTCACAGTCTGGCGATGTAATGTTTTTTTCTCATCCTGAATCTACTCCATTTTATATAGCTCGATTATCGGAGAATAATTTAGTTGTTCGGCAGGCGTATGTGTCGACTAGGGATATAGATAATAGTGTAGATAATTTGGCAATGGTTCTAGCTCATCCTGTAAAGGATATGAATATAACGACTGCTACAATGATCGCGGGAGCGGTTGCAGGTAATGGTATTACTTTAGTATGCAGTGTAGATATATTTGATTCCTCTTATGTAGGTTCTGTATGGGCTTTCCAAAATGCTAGTGTAGTAGGTTATGCGGTATTAGTTACTGTGGTAGATGCTAAGAATGCTACAATGGATATATTCCAAAATTTGGATGCGGTATGGACGACAGGTTCTACTCAGTGGTTTGAGCCAGCTTGGCGATTAACAAATTACCCTAGATCTGTAGTGGCTCATAATGGTTCTTTATATTTTGGTGGTACGAATGAGGAGCCGAATAAGATTTGGAAGTCTGAGGACTTTGATCTTTTTGAATTTATGAATGATCGTACGATAGACCCTGGCGCGACTATTTTAGCTAGTGATCCAGTAAGCCATTACTTAAGGTCTCAATCATCTAATAAAATTAACTGGATGCTTAGCCATAATAACGATATTCTAGTTGGTACATCTGGCGGAGAGTTTTCTATAAGATCTTTTGTTGGAACTGAGTTACCTGACATAAGGCCTCAATCTACATTTGGCACGGAGAATATCCCACCTGTTGTAATAGAAGGATCTCCTTTATTTGTACAAAAGGGTGGTAAAAAGATCCGTGATTTACGCTTTGACTTTAATATAAA
>QNFP01000413.1 GCA_003645535.1 Gammaproteobacteria bacterium
CAGCGAGCCATCCTTGTTATAAGCAATACCTGGCGATAAGTTACTCAGCTTGTAACGTTTATCTTCAAGTTCAGGCAGCCAAAAATCGGGGGTGTATGCCGTCAGCGACCAGAAAGCCGTTGCCTGGGGAATTTCTTCTTTATTGAAGTGAATTTTGTAGTTGTTTTTGCCGCTCAGCAGCTCACCACTTTTATCCTTAAATGTCAGCGTATAACTATTGAATTGAGGCCTGGGAACGATGCCACCTAAGGATACGGAAGCGCCGCGCAATAGGTAGTCACTGCCATAATTACCCTGCCGATCATCCATAAAAGCCCAGCCATTTAAGGTATAGCCCAGGCCTTTCTTCTGTAGGGCATCAACTTTTTTCTTACCTTGTTCAATGCCGGCCAATAAGGCTTCACGCGTTTCGGCCGACAAGCTGCCTGAATCAAAATCTTTACCTGTGCCGATGTTAATGGCCTTAAATTGTTCAATGTATTCCTGCTCAGCTTTATTGGCAGGCGGATATGCGTTTAGCAGTATATTCAGGCCACCGAGAAACCCTAATTCACCATCTTCAACAAGGTTTGGCAACCGGGGCTCGTGCACAATGGCGTCTCTAACTCCCATATTCCATGCACTCAGGGGAACGCTCAGGTGCTTATCTTGTAAAATATTAGCAAGCGAAAGGTCGTCTGCATCATTGGGTGTTACATAGGTGCGCTGTAAAAAATGAATTATCGCCCCGGGGCTTCTTACTAACTCAACACCCTCGGGTACTTCGCCCTGCCAATCCTGTGTTGCCAGCATAAACGTATACTCTTTGTGGTAGGCATCTCTATTGCCGTAGGCCATGGAGTTACCAATATTCTGGAAATTGTCCTGGAACATGCTGGTTAATTGAATACCGTAGAACCGGTCTTTATAGTTGGGGATCTGGACCACCAGTGGCTCGTCGCCCACATCAAACCAGGTGAGGGAATAGATGGTGTCATGATTGGGAGCCTGCCCACCACGCTCTTCATGGCCGGATAATTTGCGCCGGTGAGTGATTTTATTCACTTCCTGTGTTTTTGTGTCTCTAATCACTTGTTCAGAATAGAGACGATAATAAACCATGGGACCCAGGCCGTAGGTATACGCATCCTCTGCCAGTTGAGTAATTTGCGCAGTGCTGAGAGAGGCCTCCTTCTGTGGAGTATCTGCTTGCGAATAACTTGCGGCAGCACTGAAAAATAGTGCAGTGCCAATAGCCAACGTATAATAACTGAGCGTTTTCATCTGATTTTCCTTTTCTTTGTGATATGTGGTCGCGCGCGAGAAAACCGCAGACATTCCACGCCCTACTTCTCTGGCCAACTAATTCATATTACGCAACTCCATGCGAACTACTTGACTTAACGGCTCAAAAACCGGGCGATAACAGGCTGCCCTTTTTTGTATTGTCGATGATGTTATCGCTGCAATAGAGCGCGGGCGGCTCTATGTTATGACCCAGTCTGATGCCAAGTGGGGCTGGCGCTTCAAACGGTATTTTTATCGCAACAGGAAATGGCTATTTTCGGACTGAACCTGGCTGACAGAGCCTCAATCGTCACGGTCGTCATCGTCCCGATCATTATCGTTGCGATTTCCCCTGATTCCATCGCGCACTTCTTCCTGCTTGCACTAGTGTAGCGAGATACAACATGTGACTTCCCAAGCAGAACGTCTATAATGAGAGTGACTACAAATGTAATTACATACTGTCCGAGCCAAAATCAAAGAGGCGATAGCCATGTTGAAATTGAAAGTGAAGCAAATCGGCAATAGCGCGGGTGTCGTACTGCCGAAAGAAGCCTTGAACCACCTGAACGTGGCTAAAGGGGATGACATATACCTGATAGAGGCCGAGGATGGCTATAGCATCTCTGCCTATGATCCTGAGTTCGAGGAACAGATGGCCGCTATGGACGTGGTCGGTCGGCAGTACCGCAATACATTGAAGGAACTGGCTAAGTGACACAACCGAAGTGGTTACGCAAAGACGTCATTCTCGCAGTCCATCAGAAAACTTTAAACGAACAGGGCGGGCTTCCAGGAATACGTGACGAAGGATTGCTGGAGTCCGCCCTTGCCCGCCCAGTTAACATCATCCATTACACCCCAGAATCCAACTTACACGAACTGGGGGCGGCCTACGCGTACGGAATCGCCTCGAACCACCCATTCAACGATGGGAATAAACGAGTCGCCTTCTACGCCTCGGTAGGTTTTCTGCGACTCAACGGCCTGTTTTTACAAGCCACTGAAGTCGAGGCCGCCGCTGTCTTTCTTGGGTTGGCCGCTGGCAATATCAGCGAAGAAGAGTTGGCCAACTGGTTTTTCCGCAACAGCATAGAGCTGTAGTCACACCTCCCCCTTGATCAATAAACCTTCGAGCGATGCGCTACCTTGATGATGTGAACAATCAACTGGTCGTCAAGAATTTCGTAGATGATACGATACACACCCTGTCTTACCCGATAGAATTCCCTGGATGACAATTTTTTGCAGCCTGGCCGCCCACGCGATCGGCAATTCCGATACAGATAAGTCTGCCGAGGCGGCTTTCATTTTGAGCGCATGGTGGATAGCTGGGTCAAAATACACAGTAGTATGGCCATTGAGTTTAACGCTATAGCATCAAGACGGCTATTTCGCGTCAATCCGATTTTGATTAATCATTGCCATTTCTACGAAGGCTTCAAGGCGAACAATTCGTTTGTCTTGGTCATTGACCTCAATCGCAACTTTTTCCAAGGTCTGACCCAGTCGGTCTACCTTGTCGGCCAAGAGCAATACTTCCCTAACAGCCTTGAGCGTATCGCTAAGCATTGGCTTTTCTCTTTTTGATTTGCCGTAAAACAGACTCCGCTTTTTTCATCCCCTTATCCAGAGAGGCATTCGCTCGCTTGGTCGCCACCTGCAGTTCTTTGGTGAGCTGGGCGAGCAATATTTTTTCCTCGTCATTGATCGCGGCGGGGCTTTCACAACGGACGCGGATTAGCTCCGACACACTAACCCCCTCTTTTTTGGCCTCTAACGTCAAAAACGCCTTAAAATCCGGCGACGTCAAAATAGTCACCCTCTCACTTTTAGTCGTCATCTTTATACCTTCAACACTTGTTGCTGGATGATTAGATTATAATGCACATTATAACATATTTCAAATCGAGATATAGGCTCCCAGAACATAAGCGGATAATCTCACCCTCTACAACTTTAAATACAGCTCGATGTCCCTTGTTATGAGCCGTTCGGTGAATAC
>QNFP01000414.1 GCA_003645535.1 Gammaproteobacteria bacterium
ATTTTAACAATCTCCACAAAGGTAGTGTGATCCTGGACTATCGCTTCGCGAAAAATGACGGCGGTCCGGTGTTTAATCAGTCTGGTCTGAATTTTATCTTTAATTTCAACAGCGGTCATCCATTTACCCTGGCTGGTGGCGCATATGGTCAAACTTCTTTTGCCAGATCAGCTGTTGATTTTGAAACCGATACCCGTTCTCGCGAGCCAGTTGAGCCGCTGGGTTCTTCTACAACTCCATGGAACTTTGTTTTTGATATGAGGTTGGATAAGTCATTTGATCTGGTCAATACACTCTCATTGAATATCTATCTGGAAGTATTGAATCTGTTCGATACACAAAATGTATTAAATGTCTATTCTCGTACAGGTCTTGCAGAAGATGACGGTTTTATAAATAATTTTGATGCCAAGGAATTGGAATCGGCCATTACTAGTTATGGCCCCGAATTTAGAGATTTCTACAATGACGTGAATATTAAGAATGGCGAAACATTTCGCGAAATTGGCGAATTATGGGGAATTCCCCGCCAGGTCCGTCTTGGTCTGAAATTGTCATTTTAATTGTGAAAATAACTAATAGGAAAAGAGGTTAGAATGAAAGTAGACCTAAAAAGATACATCCTTTTGTTTCTGATTGGATGTGGTTTTTTTCTCTCCTCCGGAACTGGATGGGCCAAAGAGTATGATTCAGACGGCCAGGTTAAGAATACGTTTTTAACCAAAAGTCCAGGCCAGGAAGAATATGCCGGAGAAATAAGTTTTATTAATATTAATAATTTTTCCACCATTATGAGACGGGATGGCAATAGTGGCATCCTGGTATCTGGAAATAGTGGTGGTTTCTTTCCCCGTGGTAAAGTATCCGTTATTTATGAAGACGGACTTGTATGGGGCGGTCTGGTACGCGGCGATGATGCCGATCCTACTAAACCGGCCAAAAGAGTTGGCGGCAGTACCTATTCCACCAGTACTTATAGTGGATGGGTAACCGCCGGTGTTCCCCTGGATTGGGAAAACGATCCCCTTGCCAGGATCTTCAGAATTCGCGGTGATTATTTGAGCTTGAGTCCCTCTGCTCTGCAAGTGGATGCGTCTGAAATATTTGAGATCGGTTTATCTGATGTTTCTGATGATCATATTGCCGCAGTAGCAGAAGCTTATGCCAGAGACTGGAATGAATGGCCCTGGGAGAAAGGGGCACCATACTATGATGATAATGACAATGGTATAATGGATGGCGAAGAAGAGCCCGGTCTGGCTAAAGCGGATCAGGTGCTGTGGCATGCTTTTAATGACTTCGATGATTCCAGATCCAAAGACTTAGCCGGTGCTCCGGGAATGAAATTGGAAATTCAGGTAACTACTTTTGGCTATGCCAGAACTGACGAACTTGGAGATGTCTATTTCAAAAAATTCCGTATGGTAAACAAATCGGCTTTTACTATTGATTCCATGTATTTGGCGCAATGGTGTGATCCGGATGTTGGCCAGTATGCCAATGATTACAGTGGGTGTGATACTGCTCTCTCGATCATGTTTGCCTATAATGGCACGCCTACTGACCCTGATTTTGATGCATTTAAACTTCCTCCCGGCGCTGTTGGCTATGACTTTTTACAGGGACCCATTGTGCCCAGCCCCGGCGACACGGCTATTTTTAATTTAGAGAAATTGCCTGATTACAGAAACCTGCCCATGACATCTTACTCTTATTTTATCGCAGGTTCTCCCATAGCTGATCCTGATCAGGGAGAGTACACAGGAACATTGCAATGGTATAACATGTTGCAGGGTTTTGTCCCGACAGCTACTGAGACGCCTACAGAGTCTTATCTGAATACAGTTACCTTTGAAGAGACAAAATACCCATTGGCTGGAGATCCGGTTACTTTCTCCGGTGATATCGATGGCCGTCTTTATGGCCCCGGTGACCGCCGTATGGTTATGTCCTCCGGTCCATTTACCTTGAATCCAGACGATGTGCAGGAATTAGTCGTTGGTGTGCTTGGTGGTATTTCCACTGATTTCAGAAAATCAGTTGGTAAATTGAAATTCACAGACAACGTGGTTCAGGCAGCTTATGATGGTCTGTTTGATATCGCCAAACCACCGGTAGGACCTGCAGTAGTATCCTTTCCCTTGCAGGATAAAATCGTTCTGGATTGGGGACAAAATGCAGATATTATCCATGATACAGAAGAAGTTCCTTCCGGCGCCTGGGATTTTGAAGGTTATTCCGTATTTCAGTATGATGATCTCGGTATCCCGAAACTGGTAGCGAATTTTGATCTCATCAACCTGACCGGTTTTATTGTAGCGCCGGTATTTGATGATGCAACAGGTGTTCTGGTTGTTAAACCCATACGCTTCGGCACCAACACCGGTATCCAGAGATATTTTGTCGTTGAGAAAGATTATATCAATGATGTTCCTCTCACACCGGGTAAAAAGTATAACTTTGCCGTTACCGCGTATAACTACAACGAATCGAATGATATTACTCCTTCCCTGGAGTCTGCTCCTATTATTGCGATTGTAACTGCTCAGCAGGCTCTGCCGGGTAATGACTACTATGCGATCAATGAGCAGCTTACCGTAACTCGCGAAGCAGGTGCTTCTACCGGCTCTGTTGAGGCTTATGTTGTCAATCCGTCTCAAACGGTTACCGGCGATTATGCGGTGACATTTGCGGACCCGACCCATTTTAATCTGGTCCGTGGAACTGATACTCTGATAAGCAATTACGAAAATGAGAACGGACTGCTTTCACCGCTCGTCGAAGGACTTGGAGTGCTCGGTACAGGCCCGACAGCTGGTGGATTTGCCGGCTGGGATTATGATGGTAATCGCTGGATGTCCGGTGTAAACTGGGGTGGTGCCGGCCTCTTCGGCGGTCTTGATATCGGCGCCAATTTCTTTGGCTCAACACTGGATGAATCGGAATATGTACCGGTAAATACAGTGTGGCAAGACCAGGCATCAGTTGACGCCAACGGTTATGTTGGTAAAGGACAGGTTTATGATAGAAATGGTCCTGTCTTTGACTATCTCGCGCAAGGTATTGGAGAAATGCCCTTTTCAGCATTTGATGATTCCGACCCCGCTAATCCGCGCCGTGTAAATGTCTGCTTTGTTGAAGATCCCAGCGGATCCAACAACTTGATCTGGGATATGGGCTGGGATGGCTTTTCTTATCCAGATACGATGGAAAATACGATGGAAACCGGTGCCAGAGAATATTTATTTATCATGAATAGTTCCTATAA
>QNFP01000415.1 GCA_003645535.1 Gammaproteobacteria bacterium
AACTATGAACTATCCGATTATGACAAGTGTCATGGTACCTGCGATAAAAAATTTGATGGTGTGAGAGAGGCCTTCGAAAAAAACCTCGGTGATCTGGATGTCGGTGCCAGTGTCGCGGTAACGGTCGAAGGTGAATTTGTTGTCGATTTATGGGGAGGCCTTGCCAATCAGGCTAAACAAACACCGTGGACCGAGGACACTATCGTCAATGTCTTTTCTTCGACCAAAACCATGGCGGCCCTGTGTGCCTTGATGCTGGCCGATCGGGAGCAACTGGATTTGAATGCTACCGTAGCTAGCTACTGGCCGGAGTTCGCCCAAAATGGCAAACAGGATGTGCTGGTTCGCCACGTACTGGGGCATACCTCCGGTGTGTCCGGGTTTGAGGGCGGCCTGGAGCCGGAGCAATTGTATGACTGGGAATATTCCTGTGCCCATCTCGCCGCCCAGGCCCCCTGGTGGCCACCGGGCACGGCCAGTGGCTATCATGCTTTAACCCACGGGCATTTGATCGGCGAGCTGGTGCGTCGGGTCGATGGCCGTTCACTGGGTACTTTTTTTCGAGAAGAAGTGGCCATGCCAATGAAGGCTGATTTCCATATCGGTTTTGATGATCAGCAACACACCAATATTGCTGAACTTATTCCGCCTGCCATTACCCTCGCAGAACAGTTTTCTCCAGAACCCGGTTCGGTGGCAGAAAAGACCAGTATCGGCACGCCACTCGATGTTGCCTGGACGAAGACTTCGGCCTGGCGCAAGGCCGAAATCCCCGCTGCTAACGGTCACGGTAATGCCCGCTCTATGGCGCGTGCTCAAACGGCTATGGCCTGTGGCGGCTCGGCTTTTGGTGTTGAGCTCATGTCTTCAGCCGGAACAAAGCGGGTGCTTGAGGAGCAATCAAACGGTACCGATCTGTTCCTGGGTATGGATGTTCGTTTCGGCATGGGCTATGGTCTGGTGAACCCCACGTTTCCGTTTAGTAAAAACCCCAATACCTGTTTCTGGGGCGGTTACGGTGGCTCAGTAGTCATCATCGATCAGGACGCCCACGTCTGTGTCACCTTTGCCATGAATAAGATGCGCGCCGAGGCCGTGGTTGGTGATGTCAGGAGTAAGAAGTTATTGGGCGCGGTTTACGATGCCCTTTAGTTTTACCGCCTGGTGACTGGCGCGCTATGCTAAAAATCCCCATTACCGTCTGCCACGGCACCACCTCAAAATGGGCCGAATATCCTTTGATGCCGGAACACCTTGGCAAGATGTTCGCCCTGGCCCGTGAACTGGGCTTCGAGTCTATCAAATATGACCAGCTGGAGGCGCTGATGGATGGCGCCGAGCCGGGCACTGGTGATATCCCTGCGCAACCCGTCATGTTTGACTTTGACCATGCTGATAAAACCATGCTCACAGAGATTCAGCCTTTGCTGGCAGAATATGGCTATCGCGGCACTCTGTTTTTTCATACCGGGCTGATGGATGACTCGCGCCTTGCCAGCAAGGTCATGAGTTGGGATGAGATAGCGCAATTGATTGAATTTGGCTGGGGAATTGGTGGCCATACGGTCAGTCATCCAAACCTGAGTCGGCTTTCATATACTGACCCTGACGGCGACCAGATTGAGCAAGAATTACGAATTGCCGATGCGGCAATGGAAAGACACATCGGCGAGAAACCAAAAGATTTCGCTTATACCGGTGCTACATGGAGTTCTATTGCCGAGCAGAAGGTCAAAGCCCGCTATCGTTTTGGTCGCCTGTGGATTGCCGACAACTATTTCCTTGCTGACGGGCAGCGCACCGCTGTCGCTGAGCTGATGGGAGTTGGTGGTGTGGGCGAGGATGACGGTGGTCCGCCAAAAGCGGCGCGTTACATAACTGTGGATAAAAGTACCCGGCAAAGCCATCGTTATCGTTTGCCCGCCATGGAAATCTGCGGCTGCTTGATGAACGAGTTAGACCAGTACCGGAATTATCTGCTGGGTGCGCTCGAAGCTTAGTGTAGGAATCGCCAGTCAAGCACTGTTAGCGCGGAATCACAGACATAGCTGATTGAGCGCATTGGTATCCCATGCGTGACTGCCTTATGCTTTAGGCAACTGAATCACGAATTAAAATCCAAATTATCCAGGAGTCTTTACATGACTGACGAGGTAGAAGTACACACGAAAATTTTTCGTGGCAATAACGATATTAAGCTGGTTGGCGACGCTTATGGCGACCCGTCTGCTGATCCCGTGCTGTTCCTCCATGGCGGTGGGCAGACCCGGCATGCCTGGGGTGGCGCGGCCAGAACTTTGGCCCAGGCAGGCTGGTATGTGGTGACCCTGGATCAACGCGGCCACGGGGAAAGTGACTGGGCCAAAGAAAAAGAACATTACGCTGTAGACAATTTTACTGCTGATATCCGCGCAGTAGCGGCGACTTTCGACAAGCTGCCCGCCTTTGTTGGCGCGTCAATGGGTGGTGGTTCTGCACTGACTGCTCAGGGCGAATCTGCCGAGCAGATATGTTCAGCGCTGGTGCTGGTCGATGTTACGCCACGGGTTGAGACGAAGGGCGTGCAGCGGATCATGGATTTTATGACCCAAAAGCCCGAAGGTTTTGAAACGCTCGAAGAAGTGGCGGACGCTATCGCCGCCTACACACCCAATCGCAAGCGGACAACAAATCTGGCGGGACTGGAGAAGAACTTACGCCAGCTGCCTAATGGTCGTTACCGTTGGCATTGGGATCCCGACATGCTCGGCATACGCTTTGCTGAACGGATGAACTTCCCGGATCGCCTGGCCGATGCAGCGCGGAATATCAAGGTGCCCACATTGCTGGTGCGCGGCCAGCAGAGCGACGTGGTCAGCATGGAAGGCGCTAACGAATTCCTGGAGCTGGTGCCCCACGCCAAATTTGTCGATGTAAAAGATGCCGGTCATATGGTGGCTGGTGATCAGAACGATATCTTTACCAACGCTGTGCTTGAGTTTCTGGGTAATATTTAAGGCTTTTTGGTAGCAGGGAGACTTCTAAAAATGGTGCTGATGACTGGTTCCTGGAGTCTTCCCTGCAGGTCGCTACCGGCTCGATTAATGTGATGAAATATCTGTAAGGGTACGGACATTTCATTGATTTTATTCCAGTTTTATTGAGTTATCCCTCCCGGCTACACCAACAGAGAAGGACAGCAAGGCTCTATTTCTATATAATCCGCGCCTCAGAAGTTTTCCAACTACCCTTTCATCCAACCTTTAATCAAGGAGCATATAGTGA
>QNFP01000416.1 GCA_003645535.1 Gammaproteobacteria bacterium
CACTCTTTCGCCAGATCAGCCGCAGGCGGAACGCCCAAGAGACACCGATAGCAAGAGTGCTGCGAAGACAATTCGAGAACAGCCGCTACATGGACGATATCCTCGATCAACCCACTAGCTCAGCCCAGTTCTGGGCAGTGACCGCCAGCAGATCGCGACACTCCTGGGACATGCCTTATCGTCCAGCCGGAACGAGGGCCTACTGGTACAACAGGACCAGCCTCGAAGATTACGACGAGGACCGCGACTATGATCCTGAGGACCTGGAACCAGACGAAGAAAACAGCGAGGAGTGGTAATGTTCGACCTTGGCCCCACCCCGGATGATCCGATGGAGATCATCGAGGCAGATATCTCCATCCCCACGATCCACCTCTACAACGGCAAGAAGAACGCCCAGCCCTGGATCGCAAAGAAGACAGTGCTAGGCAAGGTGCTGATCCCGCTCAAGGACATCCCCAACCGAGTAGACATCCCGGTCCCGGAGAACAACGGATACATCGTCCCGCACATCCCAAAAATGGATCCGCTCATCCTCGACCAAGCCCTCGCTTTCTTCCGCCACATCTTCGACACTCGCACCACGGAAGCCGCCCTCCTCCTTGCCCTTGACGAAAAGAGCAAGTACCACCTGTATGCCCCCGAGCAAAAGGTGGACTACAGCGGAGTCGACTACACCGACAAGTGCGAGCTTGCAGAGGGTCACTTCATCGTTGGCTCCATCCACTCGCACTGCGACTTCGATGCCTTCCATTCCGGCACCGACACCGGAGACGCAGCCAACAACGATGGACTCCATATCACCCTCGGACACATCGACCGCGACGAAGACAAGGGTGGCATCTCCCAAGACACCATGATCGTCTTCTCCGGTATCCGCTGGGAGAAGTGGGACCTCGACACCATCACTGAGACGAAGTGGGTCCCGACCCCCTACCCAGAAGACAAAGACCTCGAGATCTTTCCCATCGACTGGACCCTCGAAGTCGAAGAGTCCGTCTTCTCCAAATACCAGATCGGGTTCGTGGGCAAGAACAAGCCCAAGTCCAAATCCGACAAGGACTCTGGCTGGAAGGGACAATACTCCAGCCAAATCAGCCAATACATCTGGGATGAGTACGATGATGACGAGGAGTGGCTCGAATACGTCTCTGCTCAAGCAGATGATGACGAGCTTCTCTCCTGGGACCGCTACGGGATCGGTCACACCAAGAGTGGCAAGAAGTACGACCCAGAGTTGACCATGACCGAACGCATCAACTCCGACTGGCGCCACTACAGCGCAGATCCGAAGGAAGCACGCGAGCAGATGCTGAAGGACCTAGCCGACCTCGTTGAGCTCGCCTTCTACCTCGATGTCAACATCCAGTACACCGCGATCTCTGCAGAGGGAACGGGAAAGGAAGACAAGAATGCCTGAGATCGAAGTGCCCGCAGAAGGCACTATCCCAGAGAGCGTCGTCTCGAACGACTTCTCCTGGAACCCAGCCTTCATCAGCAGGAACAATGGCGTTGTCTCTAGCCTCTGTTACCTCTATGCGGGCATCGAAACGATGCAGGCCCGTGTATCAGTCAACCACGAGATCGCCTGGAGCAGCATCGAAGAAACCCAAGTCAACGAGATGTACCGTGTCGTGAACCGCATCACGAACATGACGCTCATAACATCGTTCGACTTCCGAACCCAAGCCACCTTCCTCTCGATCGAGGTCAACGATCTTGTCGTTGCTCTCCGCTCTATCTCACCAAATCAAGACTTCGAAGAGAGTCGTGTCTACGTCCTGAGCCAACTCGAACGCGTTGCCAAGGCGCTCTTCGCGCTGATCGCCATCTTCGACAAGGAGTTCGAGATCACAACCATCTCGCAATCCATCGCATGGCCTCAGCGCTCATAAGGGGCCTACTCCGCTACGCAGCAGAGCGTGAAAGCAGACAGCCACGCCCGGCAGAGATCGGAGTGGCTATCTGCGTTCCCGACATGAAGACGGCTCGCAGGATCAAGAACACTACAGCCCTGATCGTTCCGATGAACTGGAAAGGAACGACCCGCCTCCATGTCCTTGTCGGCAACGAGACACAGATCCCAAACGAGATACGAGTCCTACTCGCAAGCTTGCGAATAGTCAACCCGATAGACCTCAACGTCATCTACCCAGTAGAAATGGAGATAGGATGGTCACAGGAACTGACAACGGATACCCCCTGATCACATTCGATGACCTCATCAGGGCTCCAGGTGCCAACATCCCGCAGCATAATCGCTTCTTCGTCACACTGCTTCGAGCCAAGAGCCATGATTGGGCCTCGGAATACCCCTTGCCTGGATTTACCGACGGGCCCATCTACCTTCTCAGCCCACGACACATCGGGTTCTACGATGTCACCCAGATCCCGACACTCTGGGAGAGAGCAGCCAACCTGATGAACTACGACTCGATCTGGCCTCGGCTCAACGGAAACGTCCCCGTTGTCTACACGACCCCAGACTTCGACCGGAGAACGCGATGATCCGCACGATCCTCATCGGAGCAGGTGGAACCGGCTCGCTGCTGGCCCGCCCGCTCCAGCACTACCTCATCGCCCTCACGAAAGGAGACTACGAACTTGTCATCATCGACGGCGACCACGTCGAACGAAAGAACCTCGCCCGGCAGATGTTCCACCCCGATGACATCCTGGCCAACAAGGCAGAACGGCTCGGTGCTAGTCTACTTGGAGATCCCATCACCATTCCCCACTTTCTGGACGAGACTCTGGCGGAAGACACACTCCGAGATCACGATCGAGTCATCCTTGCCGTGGACAACTTTGATGTCCGTTCGCTCGTCGATGCTATTGCTATCCGAAGATCCGACTTCACTGTCATCAATCCTGGTAACGAGCAATGGACGGCAACATGTCAGATCCATGTCCGACGAGATGGCAGTAACGTTACACCTCGGATCTCATACATGCACGACGAATTCGACACTCCCATGCAAGTCGTGCCAACTGATGGACCAGATTGCGCAGTTCGTACTCTGACCGGGGAGGAACAGACCATCGCCGCGAACATGATGGCCGCATCTATGGCACTCAATGCCATGGTTCAGGTCACAGAGTTCGACGCCAACAAGAAGGACATGGTCTTCCACGAGACGCACTTCGACCTCGTCAAGGGCATCGCTGGTGGCCCTGACTGGCGCGAGGGTGGCGACGGAACGTGGGCGTAAGTGATGATGTTCGATGAGCCGTGGGTCTGGCCATGTCA
>QNFP01000417.1 GCA_003645535.1 Gammaproteobacteria bacterium
CACGTGGGGTTCTTTCGTCTCAAAGACTTGGGTTGACCAGAGCCCACCAGAAGACCCAAAACATCAGATCGTCGATGAAGGCTGCTCCCTGTGAGACTCTTTTCAAGGAACTTCACATCATTTTCAAAATGCTCGAGATCAGGGATATCACTCATCCCAAGTGTTTCCTGCAATACACTAAAATAGCTCTTCCATGAATCTCTTCGAACAGGCTCGTAGGAGCCGGTTGTAGCCAAGTAGTGATCGCATGCCCGAAGCAGGCCCCTAAGAAGGCCCAGTTCCTCGGGCTCGCACTCCTCCTGTAACTTCCCGAATGCTTCCCGAGAGCACAAGTAGTCAAAATCAAACTCAGGGCGCACCAAAATCTCGTCCGCGAGCATCTTCGTCCACCTTGGGCCAGGAAACGTGGAGGACATCCAATTTTCCTCCTGGGTTCTCTTCAGCCCAGCGAGTACCGTGCTTCGCCGGTCGTCGTTTGCAGTCCCATCCACGGAATGGGGGTTGCTTCGCAGCTTCAGGCACTGCGGAAAATCTCTAACGAACCAACGAAACTGTTGATTCGAGAACAAGCTGAGAAGAACGCGACTATCGATGATCTGCACGTCGTTCACGATGAATTCAAAGCCAAAAAGGAGACTAAGTTTGAGACGGCGCACCCATTCTCCTACCTCCCGCGCCCAAAGTTTCTCACTTGCAAAATGAGCGTGAGAGTTCAGGTACAGGACCTCCCCGTCCAACCACTGAGCATAAACTTGGTGAGTCGGCCGATTGTTTCGTCTTTCCGTGGTCATATCTTCTCCTTCTGGTCGATCAGAAGCCCCGTCACCAATTCGAGACGGGCCAAGGTCGTAGGGTGCAGCCCCCCGGGTGGGATGGCCTTTCGCGTACCTACGCATTGATTTGCAAGTTCGGTGGAAAAGCAACGTTCACGCCTCAGTTGTTCAATGAACGGGGACTCCAATGGCATACCGACGACTAGGTCGTTTTCACCACGACTTCCTAACCTCTGAGCGGTCCCAACAAGATCCTCGATCGGGATATCGAAAATGCTCACGGTAACGAGCCCCAGGTTGCCGGTTCGGGGCTCAAAAACCCCACCCAACAATTTAAATGAACCCAATGCTGTATCAAACTCCTCTCTCAATCCACGACCGGTAGCCTCGGCGGGTTGCTCAGGAACAGACTGAACCAAGTCGATTTGTTCTTCGAAGGAAAGGGACCAACACCCCGGGTTAAAGCTAACCCGCAGCGGATCCCGCCGAGCAAGCACAGCATGAGCCTTCGAGATACGCCCGTTCTGACCGTATTCGACAGAAGCAAGCACCACTGCGTGAACGCCTAGAATGCCTGGTCCCCGAAAATGAACCCAGGAACCCTTTTCGACCGGTCTACCGGCTTTCCAGACGTCGTCGTATTCCTCCATAGCTCTCAAAAAACCACGGCATACCGACCACCGGTTCGGACGAAAGGCAATTTCGAAGCCGCTCGAGGTCATCCCCAGTTTGACCGGGGACACTTTGAGATCATCCCACCGGCCAGCAGCTTTCTTCTCGGTAGAGATGGCCATGCTCACTCTAGGATTATCGATAATCTCGAAAGAACCGCCCCCCGCAACAACGTATTTGACAGTCGAAAGACCCGACTCATTTCCAAATACCCCCGCGACTGGTGAACCCAGGCCATGAATAGCAGTCACCGAACCCTCCTGCAAACTGTGCCAGCGGAAAACAGCGCAGCCATTGTTACCTCCGAACCCAAACACCATTCAATAGAATCATTGAATGCCACAAACCTACTCCACCCATTCCTCACACAACCCTCAGCCTGTTCGATCCCCCGCCTCACCGCCGCTTCCTGGCCCTCAGGCGGGTACTTGTACTTGCGCAAGAGGCGCTTGATCAATAGCCTCATCTTTGCCCTGACGCTGTCTCGGACTTGCCAGTCGACTGTGGTGCTGTTGCGCAGCTTCTCGGTGAGGTCTGAGGTGAGTTTCTTGAGCGTTTCGTCGCCCATGCTTTCCAGAACTTCAGAATTTACAGGGGACACTGTTCTTCTCCATCTCAACATCACGAATTTCGATGGTTCAAGAACCGATCCGAGAACGCAATACGGGATGCGGTGGCTCGGAGAAACGTCCCTGTCTCTTCCATTTTCCGAATTTGGTTGTACACATCGACAGCCCTTTTCTCTCGAGAATGGAATTGGTCGGCTGAGCCATCTTTCGTTCTATTCTTATAGGTCTGAATCAGTGGGCTAATTCGACCGACTTCCGCACCCATCGCGAGAATATAGCCCTCAAGAAACCAGCCAGGCCTATTCAGAAAAATTGATCCCCCCGACGCGTTTTCGAGGACGTCAATAATCTCTTTAGGGTCAACCGTCCCAGAAATGAACTCTTCAAAGAGAGGTTGATTCCACTCACGAAGGACTGTCAGAAGAGCAAGCTCTTTTGAGAAAATTCGGTGCCCTTCCTGGGTGGTCATCATCACAATCTTGATCCGAGAGAAGATATGGATTTGGGTTCTCAGGCTGAGGCCCAGAGGCGGTAGAATCAGGTTGAGAAGGTCATACAGCTCTTTCTTCTCCTGATCGGCCTTATGGTGGTTACGCTGGTCAAGAAGGTCAAAAATTCCCATCGTCTCAAAGAGATGATGTACAAAGTCCTTTCCTGGTGGATCAGGGAGGACAAAATCGAGGTCAATAAATCTCCGGAGATAGCCGTCGGCATCGAAACGCTCCCCGTAGACGGCACAGATTGAGTTTGAGAGTTGCGTGCGATCCACAGAAATCACGAAAACAATTCCTGGCACAGAAAATAGGTGCTTTGCATGTTCCAGGAGGGAGATGGCATACGGGGGCCGGCAGCGATCCAGCTCGTCGATGAAAATCACGAGAGGTTTTTCGGACCCCTCCCCTTTGGAGAGAACACTGACCAGATCTTTGAGAGTCTTTTTGAATCCCCCGATACTGTTCTTTCTCCTCGAATATTCGTCGACTCGTTCCTTCGCTATCTCAGAAACCAGTTCAGATATCTGATCCTCAGATTTTTCGTCAATATTCAGGAGGCCAGAGGTCAACACCCGAAGTGCTATCGGAACGCCCTTCTTGGCGATCGCAATGGAACTCTTCTTCAGTTTCTTGCTGATGTCCTTTCCCCTTGAAGGGTCGTCCTCCATTAAGGTACTGATTTCAGCTCTCAGTTCTTCGACCAGAGCCAAGAACGGATCTTCAGAAAAATCAGTCTCCCA
>QNFP01000418.1 GCA_003645535.1 Gammaproteobacteria bacterium
ATCTTTTCCTTACCGATATTGCGAAATGCTCCGGCGAGCCGCCCCGCTACCTTGGAGTGGCCTCCGTCCAGTAACAGACTGAGTACTTCTGATGCGTCCTGGATTATAGCGAGCGCAACTCGCATATCCGTGGGGTGTTGACGGTATGTGGCCGAATTGGTTGCGATAAGCGCTGCGGGTAGTGAGAATAGACGTAGACCCTGGTTGGTTGTGCTTTGATCGGGGTGGGGTAGGCTAGAGCGAAGGTTAAATAGCGACGTGTTATGAGGCAGGGTGATGGGCTTGTTATCGCCGCGCTTTGCGCGTACCAGGAGTTGCTCTGGAACGTTCCAGTTTTCTGCGTGGATGGTAAGTGATTGCTCCGGTGATAAGCTCCAGTTATCGCCGAAGCGTTCTTCCAAATAGCCCGCGCAGAATTTCCAAAATGAGGCGTACCAGGCCGATCTCTAACCGGCAGCCTCATCGGGGCGCGAGGGGATGTACCAACCCTTCATGACTTCCTGAAGGAAACCATTTTTAGTAAGACGCTCACGGTTCGTCCTTGTGAGCTGCCTGGAACGGATGGCAACAGCGCCTTGTTCCTGCAATTTTTGCAGAGCTTCCAGGGAAGACGCCAGTTTATCTGCAGGAGTAGCCATTTTTGCGCCTTTCTATGGTTCTTAGGTTTTCTTGATTGCCGTTTATTAGGTTATTGTGTTTTACCACTAGTAGGTTATTGTGTCAAATGTATATTAGGCTATTATGCTTATTGCGGCGTGCTGTGTGCACGTAAGGTGGACTAAAAAATTGATGGTATATCAACAAAGTAACGCAGATGTTCAATTTCTAGTCGGAACACCTGAATTGATGTGTGGCGCTTTTTCGTGGGGGTATCGACTGTTGGTGTAAACAGTACTGGACACTACAATAGCTATAGATACAAAAAGGGAATTGGAGACAGACCACAATTTCCCATTAATTGTGGTCTGTCCCCAATTCTCACCAAGCCTCTGGGTCGAGGAAATACTCAGGCAGTTATGGGTCTGGTGCGTGGACTGAGTTCAGATTTCCACCACCTATGCACTTGTTCGTCGAAAAAATCCAGTACAACCTGCTCGATCTCTTCCGCACCTATGAGCGGCCATTGCTCAAACCAGGTTTACCGGCGGTGCGACCGGGATGAACCAACATAGAATCCAGTCTCTAACCAGAGGTCGAGTTATGCGGCACGCTGTTTTCATAAAGATGCTGATGGTGGATATTTTTGCTAGAAAAACACGAAATACCCCTATAAAACAAGCATAAAGTGCTTGCCTGAAATGCTCTTCAGTAGTAAATTATACTGTACATACATCCAGTATAATAGGTTGCCGCCATGACCAGCCTCGCTCTCCCTCCGCTTAAAAATCACCTCTCTTACGATGACAAATTGGGCCAGGAAATTACTCTCCTCGCCGGCCAGATGAACGCCCTTAATCATCGCCTGCTGACACTTATTGCCGAATTCGACCTACGCAAAGGTTGGAACGTTGATGGTACCGTGCGCTCTTGCGCCCACTGGCTTAATTGGAAATGCGGTATCGCTTTAGGGGCATCGCGGGAGAAAGTGCGAGTGGCCCACTGCCTGCAACAGTTGCCATTAATCGACGCATCGTTTGCCAGTGGAGAAATCAGCTACTCGAAGGTGCGCGCCATGTCCCGGGTAGCAACGCCAGAAAATGAAGACTTCCTGCTAATGATTGCACGGCATGGCACTGCCAGCCATGTAGAAAAAGTAGTGGCCAAATACAAGAGCGTGCAAGCCAAGAATGAGGACGTGCAAGAAGCAGAGCAGGAAAACGACCGCAAACTTGTTTACTATCAGGGCCAGGATGGCATGTGGGTAATCCACGCCAAACTGCCGGCAGAAGTCGGTGCCGTGGTAGTCAAAGCCATTGAGGCTGTGGCAGCGCCGGTGCAGCTTGAAAAGCAGCAAGAGCTGCAAGACACACAAAAAAGCGTCTCCGCGGAGACGTTTACCAAAGCTATCGAAGAAGAGCAGCCCACACACTTTCAAGACCTGCTGCAACACACCCGCGCCGATGCCCTCGTTGCCATCGTGGAACATTTTCTCGCCACTACCGACGAGAATGCCGAGTTTCAGGGTATGAAGGGCAGCGAGCGCTGCCAGATTATGCTGCATGTAGATATCAATACCCTGCGGGAGCACGGCCATGTGAGCGGCCATGCACACAGGCACTGCAATATGGATGATAAGCACTGGATATCACCCAAAACCGCAAAACGCCTGTCCTGCGATGCCAGCCTGGTAACGGTATTGGAAGATGAGCAGGGCAGGGTGCTCAACATCGGGCGCCGTACCCGCACCGTGCCAGCTGCAATTAACAGGGCGCTGAATATCAGGGATAAAACCTGTCGCGTGCCTGGCTGTTGTGAGTCAAGATATTTGGATGCCCACCACATAAAGCACTGGGCGGATGGCGGAGACACCAGTCTGGACAACCTTGTCGCCTTGTGCCGGGCACATCACCGTCAGTTGCATCAGGGCTGTTTCACTATAAGCGTGAAGAAAACAGCCAGCGATCAGCAACTGGTTTTTGCAACACCCGCTGGCAGGAAAATACAGTCCAGTTTCTTTCCACAGTTTCCGAACGTCTCCGCGGAGACGCCGACTCATACTCTACGTTGCCTGGCACCCAATGTGGATGATAAGACATGTATTCCACACTGGCGCGGTGAAAGCTGTGATTACGAGATGGCGGTGGGGGCATTGCTACAGCGTGACGGCCGTTAGTGCTTGGTGCATCCAGAAGGAGTAGCGATGTATTTATTGCAAGTAGATTGGGGTACTCTCATTCCCCCGAGATTGACTTTTTACAGCTAAGGATAAGTGCTCTCTATGAACTTTGAACAATGGCTTGTGTCTATTGGTAAATCTCACAAGACGGCAAAGAATTATTCGGGCGCTATCAAGGGTGGCTTGTCCAACTGGTCGGTAGAAGCTGGCTTGGTGGAGGGCTCCTTGTCCGAGATTGCTACCATCGATGACTTCCGGCAAGTTTGTCATGGGCTTCGCCAGCTCGACATTTATCAAGCTCGAAACACTGTGGGCAATGGTATGTACAACGCCGCTCTTAATAGCTATACCGATTACCTTGCCGAGGTAACTCAAAACGACCTTGAGCAGGACATTGGTCAGATAGTCGAAGACCAACTCCTCACCGATACTGAGAAAGCCACACTGGTAAATACCCG
>QNFP01000419.1 GCA_003645535.1 Gammaproteobacteria bacterium
GGCGAGAAATCGCGCGCGCCTTACTCAGGTCCATGGCGACAGGTACGTTGTACAAACATTGCAGGGTCAGTGCGACCTCGCAGATGTCCGCGTTACCCGCACGCTCTCCCATGACGTTAATAGTGCCCTGGATGAAGTCGGCTCCACCGCGCACTGCTGCGATTGCCGAGGCTGTCGCCAGGCCAAAATCGTTGTGGCCGTGCCAGTGGATGAGTACATCCTCACCCACCCAGGATCTCACCAGACGGATCAGGTGCTCCGCCGCCTCGGGGGCGCAGGCGCCAATAGTGTCCACCACGGAAACTTCGTCAGCGCCTGCCTCCAGAGCTGTGCTGTATACCTGGCGCAAAAAATCGAGATCACTGCGAGTGGCATCCACGGCAAAAAAATTGACCTTTTTAATACCATTGTCTTTGGCGTGTTTAACAGAGTTTGCGACTCGCTCCAGAACTTTCTCACGGGTGAATCCGTAAGCTTCCATCTTGACGTCACTGGTGGAAATTTCGATCAGTACGTATTCGGTGCCCAGTTCGATATGGGCATCCAGGTCCCCCTGTACACAGCGGGAAAAACCCCATATCTCGGCGTCCATATCAGCGGCGAGGATACGCGCGACCGCCTCGGTGTCCTCGGGAGATACCCGGGGAAAACCGGACTCGATACGGCTGACACCCATCTCTGCCAACTTGCAGGCTATTTCGAATTTTTCATCAGGGGTAAAGCAAACGCCAACAGACTGTTCGCCGTCGCGAAGAGTGGTATCGTAAAAGCGGATGGTTTTGTCGCGGTTGAAACCGCCCTGGACTGATTCCAGCTCGTTCAGTTCACTGGTCCAAATCTGTTCTTTGGGGATACTGCTCATGTTCCGGGCCTGTTTATTATCGCATTAGCAGGGAATGGTACGCGCGGCCACGGGAACTGTCTTGATCTTCAGTGCGCTTTTAGTTGACTGGCAGGGAAACCTTGAAGGGCGGATGTGTTGTAGCTTCGCACGCTAAATGAAACTTTCGCGCGATAAATGAATCAGGGGCAATTAACGCTGTCGACACAGGCGAGCGGAAGACAGTGTAGCGAGTCCAGCGCAGCTTGCTGCGCTATTGTGCCGGCTTTTGTTATGTGCCGACATCGGACCATACTGCCAGCTCATTCCCGCTAGGTTCTATAAAATGGAGCCGCCTCCCTCCGGGAAACGAAAATATTGATTTTGCGATTGTGCCGCCAGCTTGTTCGATTCGGCTCTGCAAGTCTTCTAGATCGTCGCTGTAAAGTACGATCAGAGCACCACCACTTTGTGTTGAGGATGCAAGATCAGATTGAAAAAACCCTCCGTCAATTCCCTGATCAGAAAATGCCGCATATTCAGGGCCATAGTCTTCGAAGCTCCAACCAAACACTATCTCAAAGAAAGCTTTTGTAGCCCCGATATCTCGAGCGGGGAATTCCACATAGCTGATTTTATTACTCATATTAATAACTCACTCGGTATTGGCGCATAACGCCTAGCTTTGGGGCGGCCGTTAGGCCGTCCCAGTCGCTTTAGTGGCGCTAACAGCGTCTCGTTAGGCATAGTCGCCGACTAACTGTAAGTATTTATTGGCGAAAAGTAGCATGGCATTGTACGCAATAACCCACCGTAGTTTGTAATGCACGAAGTGATTTGTGTGTATCTTTTGATTTCAACGTTTCACCCAGAACATCTCCACTTTTATGAAATGCCAACCCCAAGAACTTAAAATCATCATTCTTGAACATATTGCACATCTTTTGCATTTCTTCTGTCAATCCCAGCTTTGAATGAGCCACTTCAGATGCTTTTTCAAACTCTTTCTCAGCTATTAAACTTATAATGGCTTGCACTGCTTCCAGATGAGACCTCATATTTGCTAATTGATGCTGTTTCATTTTTGGCGAGAGACCGAGAGATATCCTTTCGTCATTCATTGAATGCTTCATATTGTGATGCTTCATTTGTTCCATTGAGCCATTATTGTCGGCATAAGAAACCTGAGCCATTCCAATAAAGATTAACATCATAGTTAATACTGATACTTGTTTCATGATTATTGACCTTCTCGTTATTGCATTTATTGCCTAACGCTCACAACCGGGGCGGCCATTAGGCCGTCCGCCCAGCCTGTACTTGTTAATGTTGTGCTGGGCATAATCTTGATAGCAAAATCTCCGCGGAGACGCATTTCGGTTATAAACAGAATTTCCAAATGACAAAGGGCTATATGCACCACGTGATGCGTTTGTGACGTCCGCCAGCCTTGCCTTATGAGGCAATTCATACCGCAAAATTATATTGATAACGAAGCCCGCCCTCTGCTGCCATTTCATGGACCTCAACGCCACCCTTTGCGAAGGCATTACAACACTTTGTCCAAAATACTTTAGCAGATGAATTGTTGCCCAGTACATGAAGCTCCCAGAATCCAGGGAGCTTTTGCCACAGGAGACTTACAGCCTCAATGCCAACGCCCGCTCTCCTGTACTCAGGCAATATATAAAACTCCGAAACCTGAAGGAAAGAGCCCTCGTCTCTGAAGACAGTCCTGATTAGAATAAATCCAACTATTTCCGAGTCCCGATAGATAAAGTATGGGTACCGGCCTTCCTCTCGCCAGTACTCTGGGAAGTAAATGTACTCCGCGGCGGATAAAGGGCCATTTTGAATCTCCTTGTATTGGGAGTGTTCCACTAGATAACGATCTAGATACTCACCGAGTTGCGATTTTTGGTCTGACGGCACCAGGGATAGCTTAATAGTCATGGAGCCTCATAACGCCCGCTACAGCGCCGGTAACGGCGTCCTGCGCCGAAGGTGCCATGCAGCCTTGACTTGTTAATGTTGCGCAAGTCACGCCAGCTAGATATCTGAAAGTGCTTCAAATTCTTGCCGCTTGGATTCGTACCACTTTTCCATATCTCCAGGCTTCTGCATGAGCTCCTGCATTGCTTGCATCGCTTCCAGATGAGCCGAATCTTGATTCTGGTGCATCTCCATTCCGTGCTTCTTGCTTAATTCGGCCATTTCTTCAAATGTACTGGCGCGGAATTCCAGATCACATGCACCACCAAGCTGCTTGCAGCTCATCGATTTCATTTAGCTCTCCTCATATTGTGAGCGACACATAACGCTTTAAGCAAGTGCGCGTAGCGTCACCTTGCCTTTTCTTATACATGCGAACACTAGCTGAGCTTGCTCGAAATAAGTCGATTCAAACTCA
>QNFP01000420.1 GCA_003645535.1 Gammaproteobacteria bacterium
ACTTTCCATCATATGTGTTGATGGCTAATTCACCTAATTCCACATCTGTGGTTGTTGGTGTTTTAGCCTCTACCGCACTTCGTTTTAGTTTTATTAAATCTGCCATATGGCCTCCGTTGTGTTTGGTGAATATTTATTCACTGTATTTATTTAGAAAGAACCGCCGTCTAATCCATTTTGATAAATCAAAGCAGTTCCGCCAGAGTTAACCTTAACGAAATTACCCTCTGCGGCTGCAAAGTCTGCCGGTGTATCTGTTAATCCAACGAAAGTAGATGAACCGCCGCCACCTGTTGGTGCAGTCGCTTCCCATAAGAAAGTGCTCGAGTTATAAGTAAGAACCGTTCCATTAGCTGGTGCCTGTGTGTTATTACTTACATCAAAGAAAGCAGAGATGCCATGACTATTGAAGAAGGTTTGTGAGCCCATGTCTTCCCACTTACCAGTACCTCCCTGGTATATCATCATATCAAAGGTATTAGGTGAGGCACCTACATCAACATCACCTAAGTTGTTAATACTCTGACCAGTAAGACTTTCAAGATAATTACCCATATCTGATACTTGAGATTCAGTAATACTAATACCCGCTTGTGTAAAGTGAGTTGTGGCATCAGCGATATGAGTATCGATTTGTGCGTGAGTGTTAGTACCAATATTTGTAAGAGCATTATGATCTGTTACTGAATCACCTGCTACAATTACCCAATCACCATCACCTGCGGAAGCAGTATTTGCGATAATAGTATCACCAACTACTATAGGAGTAGAATATAAATCACCAGCGACTGTTACTGTATACATATCACCAAGGGCAATAGAAACAGGAGTTGTATCTAAATCTGGAGTGTTAGTTGCGGCATCATAAGATCCTTTATAAGTCATCTCACTTGCTACGGCACTTGCTACTTCAGCATCTACATAAGCCTTTACAGATTGTTGAGTAGGAACTTTAGTATCTAAATCACTTGTCATGTCATCTTCATCAACGACGAAGCTCATAGATGCTGTTGTGGCATCACTTTCCATAACTGCACCAGCCGCATCAACATTTGTTGCGTCTGTTACATCTGCACTATCTTCAATAGTACCTAATTTAGTATTTTTTGTATCTGTAAAAGCATTTGCTTCAGCTTCATATAAGGCCTTAATCTCTGCGCCTGTTTGATCATCTGTTGCGTTGGCATCGATTGTTGCTAATTTATCAACATCAGTTTTACCACCAATTTTTACTGGCACGCCATCTGCGATACGACCTATGAAAAAGTTTCCACTTTGTTCTGAGTAAGCGATTTCACCTGTAGCTAAACTTGCTGGTGTTGCGGTTACATCACTTCTTTTGATTTTTATAATATCTGACATAATTTTATTCCTTAAAAGTTTTGTCCATCAAGGACATTAGATTGCCATGCGCCCGATGCATAAGTTGTAAGCTGACCTGTAAGAGTGTTAAACCATCTATCGCCTTCAACTGCTGACGCAGGCTGTGAGTCCTGCGTATAAACTACAGAACCAACATCACTTGCCCATACTGTGTTGTAATCTGTGTTATCTATTTTCTTTAGTACTTGTCCTGCTGTGCCACCTGGGAGACCATCACCTGTGCCTGGCGGTCCTTCTGGACCTGTTAATCCAGTATCACCTTGTGGTCCTTCTGGACCTGTTTCACCTGGTACGGTTATTGAATCAGTACTAAGAATTAATTGTGTTTCTGTAGGAGAAACAACTATTTCATTCGTTTCTTCACTGACAACTATTTCGTTTGTTACATCTGTTATTGTAATGTTATAGGACATATTATGCTCCTACTGTTAATTCTGTATAATCCACTTCTTGAGTTGGGTCGCCAGGCTCTACATCTGATTCAAATGTTTGCATAATGCCCCATCTGTGAGTGCTTATTTCTTCTGGTGTTCCACCATCACTCCATGTAAAAGTTAGAATAGAGATAGGAACATTTAGACGAGCATTTGGCATCATCTTACCTGTATACATATCTGCTGGGATAACTAAATCAACTGAACCTGTTAGAGCATCTTTAACCACTGGCACTGGGGCCACTGCTTGAGGGAAGGAACCAAGAACTAACGAGCTACCGAAGTTTGGGTCACCTGTATATCTGTCACAAGCAATACTATCTGGAATTATAACTCTGTATGTGGCACTAAATACCCAACCTGTTATGTCTGTATTGAAATTGTAATTTTTTATTTTTTGATCTGATGGGACTGCCGACATCATTTGTAATTGGTCAGCACCGCCTAGGTACTGGTCAAAAGTTAATACACCTGCCATGTTTATCTCCTTATGGGTGATAGCACCAGGACTAAGGTCTAAGTGCTACTGTTATTTATATAATTATCTTAATAATAGATCACTCCATCACTTATACTACTTGGAGTAGATTCAACAGGAAGATAACTTCCTGTTGCTGGAGTGGATGCTGGGGGTTGAGCATTCTGAGCTGAATCAACTATACTACCTGCGGTAGTAGGAGCTGTTTGATTTCCGTATTCAGTTAAAGTTTTTGGGCCATAATTTCCTTCAATTACATCACCTGGAGAAAAGCAGAAATTATCAACATATAAGTTATTACCTAATAATTTCACCTTTCTATAATCAATAACACCACCACCAAACGTCATTCTTGTATCAAATAAGAAGTTACTATCTAACTTATTAATAGAGTTGCCTTCTATTAAGAATACATCACCAGCACTATTGACTTTAATACAGGTTGTATTAGTTGTTACATAGGTCAATACCGCTAATGAGTTGTTTAATTTGAACAGATTATCATTACTACCTATATAAATATTATCACTTGTATCCACAGTAATAAACATATCCTCGTCACTGTTTTGATCTATAAATTTAGTAGTATCTACCCATATGCCGTTAATTACAGCTCCTGAAGAATCTAACTTTTTGAGCCTGATTCCATAATCAGAGGCATTGAGATATAGAATGTTATTAGAAGAATCTATTTGTAATGCTCTTACCTCTTGAGTTAAATAACTCCATATAATTGAGCCTGTTGATGGGTTCACCTTAACTAATTGTGAGTCATTTACTACATAGTTAGAATAAGCAATTATAACATCTCCAGAGTTATCTATTATTATATGCCCTCCAAGCACATCATTAACTCCATCTAATTCATAATACATTGACCAATCTTCATTTCCAGTTAATTTGTTTATTTTAGTTAATATACCATCTCTTATA
>QNFP01000421.1 GCA_003645535.1 Gammaproteobacteria bacterium
CCGCACCATCCAGTTTTTCGACCTTGAGCACGTCGCCTGCGGAAACTTTATACTGCTTTCCTCCGGTTTTAATGACCGCGTACATAGCCTGTTCACCTCGCTTTCGTACCTTTGATTGCGGACCTTGGCCCACTCAGGAACTGGTACTTATACTTTTGTCGGTGTGGATATGTCAAGAAAAAAGGTGTCGATCTATTAGTGCGTTGCGCTTAAATTAGCAATCTCTCCAAATCCATCTGTGCTTCTTTCGCTTATTCTTCTAATGACCTTAAGGAGACTACCCCGGTTGCTCACGGGGCTGTCCCCGGCTCGGGGCCAATTGTGGTTCTCGGTCTAGAGAGGGTCGGAGGATTGTGAAGTATAAACTCCCCGTCTGGACGGGGGCACTTCCTGTTAAATCTTGACAAATTCCACCCTTCGGTTAGTTGCTTTCCCTTCAGGAGTATCATTATTCTGAATCGGCCTTGCTTCTCCCCAACCTTTAGACTTTAACCGGTCGGCATCAATCCCCATACTTACAAGTCTGTCGGCCACTGCTTTTGCCCGAGATTTTGAAAGCTCCAGATTCTGATTATCGTCACCGTCACTGTCTGTGTGTCCCTCTACGCTGAATTTTACATCTGAATGTTTCTGCATAAGTTTGAAAATCTTATTGATTGCGCCATTACTCTCTGGCCTTATATTCGATTTATTTACATCAAAACGGATCCCATTTACAATGATCTTTCCTTCAGATAGAAAGCGATCGTAGTATTTAACTCCCCCCTTGGCGATACGGATATTTTTAATAAATTTCTGAGTATCATCATGCTCATCGGCAGCGATAGTAATTCCAGAAGGATTTTTCTCGTAGTGGGGAATGTTAATCAATCTTGTGTCATCCAGGTAGGTCTTCAGCTTTCCTTTGGTAAAAGCAATTGAGATATGCCTCCATCCGCCAATTGCATCCCTGTTGCCTCGCTCCTTGCCTGGATAATTCATGTCTGAGTTCTCAAATCTTATGTTATTCACATAGATAGTCATAAAACCACTACCATTAGACTTTTGATTTTTTCTATCGTAAAAATAGACATAATACCTGTCGTTGTATTTCAGAGGTGCAAAGTATGCGTCAAATTCTACAGTAAATACCTCTGGCAAATAATCCTCATTTGATTTCTTCAGGTAGGGGACAATCTCTGATTGTGACAAATAAATAATCGCTGGTTCTCCATCAACCTCTGCAATTTCAACATTGCCACTCTTTAAATCCCAGCGAGACGGGAACTCTCCATTCTCTTCATCAGAACCTGGTCCATCTTCAAAAATAATTTCATCACCCGGTACAAAATCAAATTTGGCCCATTCAATGTTTGGTGAGCTTCTTTCCAACTTCTCATCCTGATTTACCGTTGCAACATCGCTGCTTGTTCCCCCCTGGTTGTCAATAGACCCGGAAGAGGAGTTTTCTTCACTGCTAGCAGCTCCCGTGGCACTGTCTTCAACGGTATCAAAAGCACTGTCAACCGCTTTATCTGTATGCTTGTTCGCTCTGTTTTCAGCTTCAGATGCAACCTTTTTCTCGACATGATCTACAAGCTTTTGCCAGAACTGTGCATTGACGTTTTTTGGGGTACCCAGGCAAAAACCTAAGCACAAAACAAACAAAACAAACCCTATTCTCCTCATTATGCTCTCCAATGGCGTAACACCTCAATTTCTATTGTATCTGTGACAACAAATTCCAAGGAACTGAAAGACTGTCAACTTTCCGGCAACCTATCGGCGACAAATTGAAAAATGAATCGTTATAAACACCTTAGTCGCTCTTGCCGCCAAACATTTTCATAATATTTTGAAATTGCAGTTGTTGTTCCGGATTTGACTGATTTTGCTTTTCCTGGTTGTTCAGCCCCTGCTGTTTCGGAGTTGCACCTGCAGTAGTTATGATCGGTTCACCCGACACCAGATGTTCAATGATCGTTTTTGCCTGAGTCTGACCCATCTGATCAGCCTCTTTGTCATGTCTAAAGTTGATATTGGCAGGCAGCTCAAATTTGGAGGAATCGACACGACCCTTTTTGATGCTTGTCGCGATTTCATTAAATTTCATCCCCATAGTATTGCTTTCAATTTTTAACGATAATTCCGAACCATGAATAGTATAAACCACAGTTCCCATCACCGTTGCTTTGTCACAAGAGTAACCCAGAATTTCGGCTGCGTTTTTTTCGAAGCTACCGTTCATGTCCTTAATCATGGTAATGCCTTGTTTCTCGGCATTTTCTATCACTTTTTTCTGGTCTTCCCTGGAAAGATTATTAAATTCCTGGGTCAGAAATTTTGTGAGATTGGCATGTTTAGTCCCGGTATTGGCGACCAGATCAGCAGTATATTCCCAGTCCGGAGTTGTCAGAATAAACTCCTTCTGTTCTTGTTTCATGCCCAATATTTTCATGACTGTTTCTCTATACTCAACCGAGGTACGTCCGAAATCTTTCACAAAAATGGTTTTCGAACCACTGGTGAGACCAGTTATATCATAGTTGATGGTCGCACTTTCAAAAGGGAGTTTCTGCTCCCATGGACTTTCCAGAGCAAGTGCGGGCGTTACAAATAATCCTATCAATAATACAACTAATGCTCTTCTCATCTCTTGTTCTCCTGTTTTAGGTCTGATTCTGAATTCGTAAGTTGCCGGCGATTGTCAGCTGCTGATCTGCAACATTAGAAAACACTGTGATATCCATCTTAGCGACAATCCTCATGCAAATTTTCAAGGAGTCAATCTCTCATAATTTACTCAATCAAGTCAAATCCAAACCACAATAATCGACCGGACAATATAGACTAAGCTGTCAAGGACGCTTTGAGAATCTTGTAACCTGGGTCACCGAGTTCGGAGGAGAGATTATCGCAGAGGATAGTGAAGCGATAGGGCTGTTTGCTAATCTGATGGTCCGTACAGACAAGGAAGATGTTGTGTTATTGGTGTGTGACTGTTGCGTGAGCAAGAGATGCTAGCTATTCGGGGCCCTCTTGTCGAGTATTCATCCCATAATCCCTCACAACCTCTGCAACCCGAATCCTGAAATCAGCAAAGATCTCCGCTTTACCCTTCTCCTGTGCCACCCGGTGCATATCAAACTCACGCCATTGCTTGATCGACGCCTCATCTTCCCAAAAGGAAAGAGAGCAAAGTTTGCCCTCTTCGGACAAGCTGGTAAAGCGTTCGATGGAGATAAA
>QNFP01000422.1 GCA_003645535.1 Gammaproteobacteria bacterium
CCTTCAGATCTTGAAGTTTTAACACAGCTAGCTAAAAACATTGGGCTCAACCCTGAGCTATTTGTCGAGGATGTTAATAGTGATATCTGTCAAAATCTGCTGCTGAATGAAGTGCAGCTAGCAAGAGAGATGACTGTAAACAGTTTTCCAGGCCTGGTTCTGTCGTACGGAGGTATTGATAAGATTATACCTGTTAACTATAACGACAGTGAACGTACATTTCAGCAGATACTTGAAGTGACTCAGACTTTTCAAGAATAACGAACTATTATACTAGGCGTATGAGATCGTACTGTTGTCTGTAGAAGACATATACTATATGAACAGTTTGAAAAACAAACTTAGAAATTGTTGCTTGACCTTCCTGTGTTTACTGATGTCGCAGGGAAGCTTTGCTGCGACCAAACAATTATATCTAGACAGTCTGAATGCCACACCAGTATTAACACGTGTGATTCCTTCAGCAAATACAACGTTAAGTCTTACTTCAGGCTCTTCGGTCGATATTGATCAGTCACCTTTTTTTCAGTCTTCATTTTCTATTTCAGAAAATGATATTTCAGTATCATTAACTCTACAGAAAACAGGCCCTGGTAGTTCAAGAACAGCTCATGTTGAGCTGTTCATCAATGGAAGCGGTGGTGTATCGATTGGAAGTGACTCTTTCTCATGGACATCTGGTGGACCGACAGCTATACCATTTACTATAAGCAATGCTTCAGTAATTAATTTTTCTGCGGGTGACTATCTTACACTGGTGGTTACGAATTCGGGCAGCGGAACATTCCGTGTGCGTGCTGACGCAGGTGGTGCCTCTCTGGTAGAGCTGGATACGAACACGGTGATAAATGTAGATGCTATCGGTATTCATTCTATTGCTTATCCAGATCCAACTGAGTACCTTTCGTATGTAGCTGGCGACGGAGTATTTTTACGAGCGACAGTAAGTGATCCTTTTGGTTTCGCCGATATTTCCAGTGTAGATTTCACAGTAAATGATCCTGATTCACCGCCTTCCGTATTTACCGTAAATTTAACCATTCCTGAATCTGGTGCATCTGGCGCGATAGCAGTATTCGAGACGCCCTATCCTATACAGGCGGCACCAGCACCAGATGGCGTATGGTCTGTTGATGTTGTCGCTAATGAAGGTGTTGAAGGTGTAACTGATAGTAAATCAAAAACCTTCAGTGTCGGTTCAACTGATATCAGCGTAGAGAAAACCAGTGCTACAACATCAGACCCTGTCAATATTACATCGCCTAAAGCGATACCCAATTCTCATATCGAATACACCGTAGAGACAATCAATAGCGGATTTGGCTTTGCAGATAACAATTCGATTTATATTACTGACCCTTTGCCCGACACGCAGACAACTTTTTATTTTGGCGCAGCGTCTGCGCCTTTTAATCCCGTTCAGTTTGCTGATGGGGTTAACGCTAGTGGACTGACTTATACTTTTGTTAATCTATCTGACCAGACAGATGATGTGCAATTTTATTCGGATACTGGTTGTAGTATCGATGTTCTTGTACCAGTAACTGATGCTTCTGGCTATGACATAAGCAGCCCTAAGGTCATCTGTATAGCAGTTAACCCAAAGGGTGATTTTAATGGTTCAGATGGCAGTAATCATCCGAGTTTTTTCGTTCGGTTTACCGTCAGAGTCGATTAAGCTGCGATAGCACCGATAACCATACCTAGTGCGTGATCAAAAGTTGAATGATCTGCAATTATACGAGAACGATTATCAGCGATCTCTCTGGCAAACTCGTCCGCATCTTTTTCGATTACTTTTATCCCTTTTCGATCGACAAAGATTAACTGAGCGGCGTCATTTAGAATAATCGAAAGCTTTAGTCGTCTCAGTGCTTTGTTCTCGCCTGTATATACCTCATACCAGGCGCCAGGTTTAGTATCGCTCGCAAGCATCGACAGTTTTTGTTCTGCTTTCTCTACTTGTTGTTTGATCTCAAGCAATTCAGTTTCGTCATCATCAAGGTTCAATTCATTTTCTGTACGTTGCTTTTCATTGTCGTCAATTTCTTGAAAGTCGCAATCACCGATGATGGTTGTAAAATGACTTTTTAATAGCGTTAACTGAGATGAAATATCTTGTTTATTCTGTTTTGTCTGTGCTAACTCATCATCGACTGACTCCGCAAGTACGACATGATTGTTGCTCACCATCGTATATTGAGATTTAAATTTGATTGGCTGCATACACTTAAGTAGTAATTTTAATAACAATACAGATTGTGTCCACTGTGAACTACCACGACCAAACCTAAGGTATCGGTTAAGCATGAGTGTTGACCAGTTTTTTAAAATAAGTGGTCTTATATTGTCCGGAATTTTTTTATTCCGTGCCACAATTTTATATTGCGTGGTAACAATTTTACGTGCATGATTTTGTATAATCTGTTTCTGTTGTTGTTTTTCAACATGGTTGGCTGCATCTTCCTCAGTATCTATTATGCCTCGTAAAACAAGAGCTGCATTATCAAACACAGCTATGTCAGTATCGTATTCATTTAAAATATTGTCCACGATAGCTTCTAAATTTTTAAATAGACGATCTTTCTCTGTATTTATGCCCCTGCTGGCTGTTGTTAGCAAGTTAACGATAACTCGAGCTGAATGTTCCTCATTACTAAATAAACTGCTGTCGGACATAGCGATCTTCATCACGGGAATCTGCAGGCGTTTAATCAGATTGGTAATGATTTCTGAAATAGTATTATCATCGGTAATAGCATCAAACATCATGCCCACAAAATCAATGCTTCTTTCATCTAGCAAGTTGACTTTTTTCTCGACAATCTCGGTATCATCTTGTCGAATATCTTCCAGTAATTCTTTCTTTATCTGTTTCGTAGTCAGTGGTTCAGAGTTATTTTGTAAGGAGATTAATTTATATTGAAGTTTCGATAATGCTTTGACTACTTCCTTTCTTTCGTAACAATCTTTGCCATCTAAATCTTGTTGTGTCGGTGTTCTTAAAAATGACTCAGGTAAATCGATCTCGTCTCCTGTAATCGTCATATCACCTGCCATAAATTCGTTGACGATACGACTTATCTCCGCCTTGGTTCTTGGCACAAAATCAGTGTGTATATTATCTTCCGGGTCATAATAGGTTGCTACACGTGAAGAAACTTCTGACTGTATGAATTCAACTTCATTATCTTTTGTAGTGTTCATCATGATTTCTGGCA
>QNFP01000423.1 GCA_003645535.1 Gammaproteobacteria bacterium
ATAACTCGCACATCCACCCCGCGACGGCGAGCCAGTATTAGTTCTTTCATCAAACTGTCATCGGTGAGGTAGGCGTTTTCGATATAAATATAACGCTGCGAGCGGCGAATGGCCTCTCGCTGGAGAGTAAAAATTTCCTGCTGCCCGGTCTTGGTGTAGATCAGTCTTACCGGGTAGCCGTCGCTAAGCTGATTGAAGTCGTAGTACCTAAAATCAAAAAACTTACTGAAATCGCCAAAAAAACCTGCCTTACCCCAGGCCTTCTGAAATTCCCGGTTTATTTCATCTACCACGGGGCCCTGAACTTCAACCATCATGTCATGCCAGTCATAGCGATATTCGCGCCCGATATTCATTCCTCCCAGGAATGCCGTTTGCCGGTCTACTACCATGGTCTTCACGTGGTCGCCGGTGAGCCATGGGTTATTAACTTCCCGAACATCTATTTGCGAATTCTGCTTCAGGTAGGATTTGATCGATACAGGTGAGCGGTGGCTGTCGGGAAGGCTGCTGGAGTGCTCCCCTGACGCGACTATTGAGCCCAGGCCGTCAAACAAAACCCGTACATCAATACCCTCGCGCGACCTGCGCTTCAACAAGTCGCCTATGCTCAGCGCCACATCGTCTGTGTCGAAGATATAAGTACGTATGTCCACCGACTCTTTTGCCGAGGTTAGTGCATCGACAAATCGTGGGAAAAAGGCATCACCATCAACCAGGAACTTGAGTTTTCCACGACTCGCAGGCCGTTTTAACAGGGCGTCCAGGTCCTGTTCCCATTGTGTTAGATCCATTGGCGGGCCATCATTCAGCCGGGGAATGGGTTCGTCATAATTAGTAGCAGAAATCAGGCCTCGGCCTGTTTCCAGAGCTGTATCAGAAACCACTGACAAAAGACTGTGCAATGAACTGAACGGACGCATTGCTATGGTATAGGTGTGGCTTTCCAGAAAGTGCCAGGCGGCCTGCAGAAAGTGGTCGCCCGGAACACCCTCAATCACCGATTCGGGCAGCTCATCGTACTGTACCAGTACTATCAGTTTTGAGCGGGTGTTGATGTACAAAAATGGAATTGAACCATTGTCCAGGCCACCTGTGTTGAATATGACATCATCTGACTCGATGCCGGCTTCAGCCATGAATTTATCCAGAACCGGTTGCCAGGTTTCAAAGTTTTTTCGCAGGTCTATATACTTGCTGACTGAATACCAGGCCGGTTTGTCCATCAGGCGCCTGGCTCGGAAGTTTCCCAGTTTGTCGTAGAAGAAGAAGTAATCGAGGCGGTCAAAGCTCACCGCCACCCCCTGGTTGGGTTCCCTGGACATGATGTCGGCAAAAAGCTGGCTGCGTAGCTTTGCCCAGTCTGAGACGCCGAGGACGGGAATAGGAGTGAGCTGTTGGCTCAGTTCTTGCCAGGGGTCCCCGGGTTCAGTGTTGAGGGGAGTTACCGTCGGCGTGTCATATGTTGCATTTTCCTGTGTGCCCGGGAGGGATGTGCGGGACTTCAGTTCACCCGCTGCATAGTAAATCTTATCTCCTCTGGCATAGCGCAAAAAGTACTGTTCGTTGCCCCTGTAGGCATCCAGCAGAGTAAACAGGGGCTCGGAGGGAATTGATTCATCTTTGGGGGGATCTATAACGGGGCTTGAGCAGCAGACAAGCAGTGTGGCTGACAGCAATATTGGGATTAACCTTGATGGGGGAGTAGATTTCAAATTTACACCCCGTTTTCGTTCAATTCCGATACCTGCTCATTCAGGGTAAAAAAGTCATATAGAATACCGAGCCCAAAAAGCCCCAGGGTAAACAGGTACAGCAGGCCTGTGAAAACCTTGCCCATGTAAAAGCGGTGAATGCCGAAGAAGCCCAGAAAGGTAAGCAATATCCATGTCAGGTCATAATCGATCGGGCCGGCCTCAAAGCGGTAGTCTGCCTCTCTATCCATGGCGGGAATCAGGAAGAGATCAATAATCCAGCCGATACCGAGCAGTCCCAGGGTGAAAAACCAGATGGCACCGGAAATCTGTTTGCCGTAGTAAAATCGGTGGGCACCCATAAAGCCAAAAATCCATAAGAGGTAGCCGATTAGCAGTGAGTGTGTTTTTTCTTCGTTATACATATGTGCGCCTCGCGGGTGAGTTTCCTGACCTGAGTCATGGTTCTACCCGGCTCATTTGTTAAGATGAAACTGTACCTCATTCAAGCAACCCAGGAGTAGTAAAGAATATGTCTGTAGAGCATCATGATCTTGTCCACGAATTTCCCGCATTGAAGGATCAAATCCACAATCTCAAGCTGAGCAATGCTCACTTTCGCAATTTGTTTGAGGAGTATCATACACTCACTCGCAGTGTTGAGAATATGGAGAATGAAGTTACTCCGGTTACCACAATTACCGAAGAAGAAGCTAAATTACGGCGCGTTCACTTGAAAGATGAGCTGTACAAGATGTTGATTGCTGCCTGAGTCGGAGGCTGTTTTATGGATTATTCAATAATGAAGAATGAGTTGGAGCAGCAGTTGGTAGCTATGAAGGCCAGGCTGGGCAGCATCAAAAAGGATGTTACCCACGGCTACTCAGGCGATTCAGCGGAACAGGCCCAGGAGCGGGAAAATGACGAGGTTGTGGACGCCATCGGCAATGAGACCGCCCAGTCGATTCTGGCCATACAGTCGGCTCTGGATCGAATTGAAGCAGGCTCTTACGGTAGTTGCGTGAGCTGTGGCGAGAATATTGGCAAGGCGCGTTTGAAGGCTGTTCCCGAGGCTACGCGCTGCGTTGATTGCAGCGTATAAAGAGAGCCCATAAGTCAGGGGCAGGTCATGCGCGTGAAGGGCTTACTCAAGCTTGTGAATCTAATCGAGGTCTAAGCCCTGTACCTGTTTTTCGTAATGCGGCTTCCACCACCGTATTGTCAGTGGCACCGCAATATTCAGGCAAAAGGCCGTACACATCAGGGTATAGAACATTTCTTCATTGATGATGCTGTTCTGTACGTAGGCGATATCCATTACAACGAAGGCCAGCTCGGCTCTCCCCAGCATGCCAAAGCCAATCATCCAGCTCTCCGCCCAGAGAAATTTCCCGGTATAACGGGCAGCCAGCCCGGCGGACAGTACCTGTCCAACCATCAGCCCTACCGTAAGTACAATGGTTTCATTAACGACAGACAGTAGAATATCCACATCCAGTATCAGCCGGGTTCCCAGCACGATAAAAA
>QNFP01000424.1 GCA_003645535.1 Gammaproteobacteria bacterium
CCGTGAGTGAGACTCAGTCGCGACAGTGCCAGGTTCAGATGCCGTGGCCACAGGGGAACATCCAGAATCCAGCCAGCCAGGCCTTTGCCGCCGCCTTTCACCAACAGAAAGATGCTGAGCAGCAAACCCGCCACGGGCAGAAAGGCGAATAAAAGCAGCAGGAACAGCAGGTTCACACGGCCTTCATCATCACCGACCAATACGCCATAAGCCGCCAGAAAGCCACAGCACAGACCCAGCAGGCCAAGACCCAGACTTAACTGCTTTAGCGCCTGTTGGGTTGTGTCTTGTTTCACCTACTACGTATTCCTGCTCAAGAGGCGGCCATTATAACGAACTCGTGGATTAATGAGAGTAATCGCGAGCATAGAGAATATCTTGATATCGACTTACAATGAGCATCCTTTCTCGCGCTGATAAAAACCAGTGCTCATTCACAGGGATTGTTTGAAATTTGACTAGCCCAGCTTCGTCGCTACGTTCCACCGACAATCATTTACTCGGCATCGCCTGGATGCTGGCCACCATGTTCTGGTTCGTCACCCTCGACTCCACCGCAAAGTACTTGATGCAAAGCTACCCGGTAACGCAGGTTATCTGGGCGCGCTTTTTCTTCCACGTGGTTTTTGTCACCCTGCTGATGGGGCGCCAGCTGGGCGCGCAGGTCAGGAGCCAGTCGCTAAAGCACCAGTCCCTACGCTCCCTGTTCATGTTTACCACCACGGTGCTGTTTTTCTTCGGCATCAGCTTCCTGCCGCTGGCCACGGCAGCGACCATCATGTTCATGTCGCCGGTCATTCTAACCATCCTCTCTATCCCCCTGCTCGGCGAAAAGGTGGGCCCGCGCCGCTGGGCCGGTATAGCGATCGGTTTCGCCGGTGCGGTCGTGATAATGCGACCCGGCAGTGAAAGTTTCCAGCTGAGCATCCTGATCGTGCTCACTGCCGCGTTTACCCATGCCATCTACCAGATATTCACGCGCAAGCTGGGGACCCGCGACAAGCCGATGACGTCATTGTTTTATACCGGAATAATGGGCGCCCTGGCGATGTCGGCCGTGGCGCCATTTTACTGGCAGCCAGTGGCCGCCTCCGACTGGCCGCTGTTCGTGTTCGCAGGCATCGCCGGTGGTATCGGGCACCTGTGCCTGATTCGCGCGTTTCGCCAGGCGCCCGCTTCGGTAGTCGCGCCATTCAGCTACAGTTCGCTGCTGTGGGCGACCGCTTTCGGTTACCTGCTGTTCGATGATTTGCCGGACGCCTGGACCCTGGGTGGCGCGGCAATGATCATCGCCAGCGGCCTGTACATTTTCCACCGTGAACAAGCGCTAAAACGCCAGACCAAACAATCCGTTACAAATTCAGCCGATGTCAAAGTACGATTTTAGCCAACCGCTTTCGACAAACTTCAATGGGATCAAGATACGTTTAGCGCATGGGGGTCGTACACCGCTTATAAATATGGCGCGAGAACGTTTAGGTCAGTGAGTTGAAACGTAGATGAGATATCAATTTCCCTAATTGAGTACAATCTTGATTCGACCTTCCCCAATTAACGACTCCCCCTTATAGGTTGCTGCCTTGAGGATAATCTTGTATTCGCCTTCCCCGACCTTGAAGCCCGTGGTGCGCACATCGCATACGAGATCTTCGTAGCTATCGTCGTTAATATCCGTCTGGTGGCATAAACTTTTGTCTGATTTGCCAACCAGCATGACATCGACAGCGTTAAGCTTAATGGTACGGGGATTGATCGCAGTTACATTGAGGTCGCTTGATCCGAGAATTGCGACAGGGATCACGCGCCCGGAACTGGCGCTGATAATATTCTTTGAATCCCCAGGTTTGATATCAATAGTCATCGCGGTCGGTCCATATCCGCCAAAAAGATTGCTCGCCTGGGCGATGATCGCAAAGTGCCCACCGACTTGCTCTAAATCCGGGCTACTGACGCCAGATGCCAGTGCATTGGAAATACCGCCCCATGTCCAGAACAGGGTTGCAAAAATTTGCACCGCCATTTGCCTGTATCGCATTGTTTAATCCTGGATAGTTTCCGCTACCACGTCAATGGTATTCATAGTAATTGCTATCGGGCCGGGATTTTTCAAGTCTGCATCTCGAAAGCAGAGCTTAAACTACAGATATCCAGGGAAAAGTCCCTTTAAAAGGGGCTTTGAATTGGTTTCGGCACCACGAATCGAACGCAGGACCTACTGATTACAAGTCGGATCGTAATTCCAGCCAAAATAATCACCTGGGAATTTATTTGTACATAACATCTGAATTGCGGTAAGCAGGACTTTACTATGCGCATATGCATGCGCATAATTGCCTGACCTATGTCGAGGGTTTTAGCACAATGGAAACATTATTTGATTCAAATGCTCCCAAGAAACCGACCAACTTGAGTGTGAATAGTGATCTTTTGGAAAAGTCGAGAAAATTGAAAATAAACCTTTCGGCAACTCTCGAGGAAGCTTTAAAACAAAAGCTGGCCACTTCCGAGGCCCGCAAATGGGCGAAGAAAAATAACAACGCCATAAAGGCCTACAATGATTTCGTCGAGGTCCACGGCTGTTTTGGTGATGAGTTCAGAGAATTTTGATGTCCCAATTTGATGTCTATCTTAATCCCAGTAGCAAGACCCGGAATATTTTTCCCTACATCGTAGATATTCAAAACTCACTGATTTCAGACATTGCAACAAGGATCGTTGTTCCGTTGGGGAATCTTGAGTATTTCAAGAACGAGAAACTGGATTTGCTTACACCACAAATTGAATATGAGGACAAGCAATTACTATTGCTGGTCCCACAGATAGCTTCAATGCCGTCAAAATCTCTAAAGAATCCGATCGGATCCCTTGCCCATATGAGAGATGAGATAATTTCCGCGCTTGATTTCGCGATTACTGGAGCCTAAAGATTGAAATCAGAACGAGGAGCCCAGGCTTCTACCAGGCAAAGGAAAAGTTCCTGAATCGAGGGCTTTGAATTGGTGCCGGCTGCGCGAGTACGTTTACTTCGGCTTACGCGCACCTGGCATCACGCGCTGCCAGAAAATTTCGATTAAAACTGAACCGGAAACGACGGCGATCGCACTCACCTGCAGCCATGTTGGCTTGTCACCCAAAATAACAATCGCGAGAATGGCGGCAATCACGGGCTTGAGGAAAAAGAGGTAAGAAGCGCGCGTCATGTCCGGCGCAGAGGCCA
>QNFP01000425.1 GCA_003645535.1 Gammaproteobacteria bacterium
ATGAGCCACCTGACCAAAGGCCCACTCTACCCCCACAGATAGAGAAAAAAGTAAAATTATCTCCGGCACACTGGCTGATCGCATTACTGGCACATGACCCCCGGCTGGCGGCAACCATAGAAGATGACCATACCGCTCAACTGGAAACACTGGATGCTCCAGGTATAGAGATATTGTTGCCGCTAATCCGCCTCCTCAAAGAACACCCCGACTACACGTTAAATCATCTACTCGGCTACTGGCGCGGCATTCATGGCCAGGAGCAGGGTGAGCACCTGGCGAGGATTGTCTCTAGCGATCTTATTTCAGCGCCCGGCCATACCCCGGATTCCAACAGTGCTCAGGCCAGGGATATCATCACCGGCCTGCTCCGCCATGCGGACCGCCAGCTGCCCGTAAAAGAGCAGGCTGAACGCCTGCTCAACAAGCATTTATTGAATGATGAAGACCATAAAATCGCTGTCCAACTGTGGCATCAACTCACTGCTGAGAATGCTGACGCAAACTTAATTCTTGCAGTAAAACAACTGCTTACAAAAAAAATACCTGCAGAAAAATGAGTCTCGTCTACACTTGTAATCGAGAGACAAGCCCACATAAATAAGATACAATTGCGCGTTTCATTTTCCCACCCCTGCAACCACGGAAATTCTATGAGTAAAGAGGCCCACGAACAATCACGGATCAAAGAACTAATAGCCAAGGGTCGCGAGCAAGGCTTCCTGACCTATGCAGAGGTCAACGACCATTTGCCCCAGGATATCTCTGACCCAGATCAGGTTGAAGACATTATTCAAATGATCAACGACATGGGCATTAGTGTCTTTGAAACAGCCCCTGACGCAGACACTCTGTTGATTAATGGTGGCGAAAATTCTCCTGATGAAATAGCCGCTGCCGAAGCTGCCGCTGCGTTAGCTGCAGTAGAAACCGAACAGCACAGAACCACCGACCCGGTGCGTATGTACATGCGTGAAATGGGCACAGTGGAGCTGCTCACCCGCGAGGGTGAAATTGCTATTGCCAAACGCATTGAAGAGGGTATCCGTGCAGTAATGTCAGCTGTCGCTGAGTGGCCCGGCTCCGTTGACCGAGTGTTATCTGAATACGACCTCGTCGAACTCGAACAGCGCAAACTCACCGATATCATCGCCGGCTATCTGAATCCGGTCGAGCATGTGCCCTCCGCCCTGGAACAAGCCAATAAAAAAGCGGCAAACGCCACCGACGACGATGACGATGAAGAGGACGAGAACGAAGGCGGCCTCGACCCAGTAGAGGCTATTCGCCGTTTTAAAGAAATCCGCAAGCAAAATGATAAAACCAAGCGCTCCCTGGCTCGAAATGCCCGCACCCATGCCTCTGCGCAGAAAAACCTGGACGAGCTGGGCGGTGTATTTCAATACCTGAAATTAACTCCGCGGCAGTACGACCCGTTAATTGTAAATGTACGCACGATCCTCAGTAGCATCCGTGTACGCGAACGCAATATCATGACAATTTGCATCCGCGAAGCAAACATGAGCCGCCGGGATTTTATTGACAACTTCCCTGGCAACGAAACCAACACAAAATGGGCGGCCAACCTGGCGCGCAGAAAACAACCCTATGCTGTCGCCATTAAACAGCGTCAATACGAAATCTCCCGCGAGCAGCAAAAGCTTACCCTTATCGAAAAAGAGTGCGGGCTGACAATTGGCCAGATCAAGGATATCAATCGACGCATGTCTATTGGCGAAGCCAAATCAAGACGTGCCAAGAAAGAGATGGTGGAAGCCAACCTGCGACTGGTGATCTCCATCGCCAAAAAATACACCAACCGTGGGCTGCAGTTCCTTGACCTTATTCAGGAAGGAAACATTGGCTTGATGAAAGCTGTCGACAAGTTCGAATACCGTCGTGGTTATAAGTTCTCTACCTATGCCACCTGGTGGATTCGCCAGGCCATCACTCGTTCCATCGCCGACCAGGCGCGAACCATTCGTATTCCTGTGCATATGATTGAGACCATCAACAAGCTGAATAGAATATCACGACAAATGCTTCAGGAAAAAGGCCGCGAGCCCACCCCTGAAGAGCTCGGCGAACGCATGGAGTTACCCGAAGACAAAATTCGCAAAGTCCTCAAGATTGCCAAGGAGCCTATCTCGTTGGAGACTCCCATCGGCGATGATGAAGACTCGCACCTGGGCGATTTTATAGAAGACGTCAACGTCGCTTCCCCTGTCCATTCCACTACTCAGGTGAGCCTCACCGAAGCCACCCATGAAGTACTCAACGGGCTGACCGCGAGGGAAGCAAAGGTATTGCGGATGCGATTTGGTATCGATATGAATACTGATCACACCCTGGAAGAAGTCGGCAAACAGTTTGATGTAACCCGTGAGCGTATTCGCCAGATTGAAGCCAAAGCACTACGTAAGCTACGCCACCCTTCCCGCTCAGAGCATATGCGCAGCTTTTTGGATGAGTAGCTTTTTAAAAGGTAACATCACAGACAAATAGACTGCCAGGCATGGATGCGAACTCTGGCAGATAGCCATAAAGCCTTTTATAATGCTGGCCGCGATCTGGGTCGATATTAAGGACCCCAGATTAAAGGTTCCGGCTATAAATACGCCGCCTGACCCGATTCAGAAATAACAGTTCCGTCTTCAGGGCCCATAGCTCAGCTGGTTAGAGCAGTCGACTCATAATCGATTGGTCGTAGGTTCAAGTCCTACTGGGCCCACCACTCCTTCCCTTCGGTCAGCCCCGCTGGACCTCAGAGAGACTATTCCAGCCATCAATCCCAGATTGACGGCGCTACGGACATGCTTGAAACTAGCGCTTCAAAAACGCATGTCTCCGCCCTACTGGGCCCACCATATAAATCAATAGCTTATGATAATAAAAGCTCATAGCAAAATTTCTGTGCTACCTATTTGCTACTTTTGAATTGCTTAAGATAAGTTAATCGAAATATCGGAAAGGTTCTATTGCGGATTCGTCACTGTCAGAGAAGCATTTATTGTTTTAGCGGATACCTGATATTGCTCAGTGGCGCAAAAAGCAAATCATCTCCTTCAAATTAGCGCCTGGGTAATTGGCAGCGCGTCAGCGGACGTCCGATTGACCGACTTGTTAAGCCGGGCTACACTTCGTTATAACATCTGTTATAACATAATTGGAGTGCCTGGCATGTTAAAAGTTAAAGTTACTA
>QNFP01000426.1 GCA_003645535.1 Gammaproteobacteria bacterium
ACTTTGCTGAATTCTTCACGGTTTGTCCCATGGGTCGCAAAAAGATCGGCGATGGCATCTTCGCTGCCTAGTGCGTTCTTTTTCAGGTTCATGGCTTCAAAAATAACCAGATGCATGGTGTCCAGTACGCCTAATACCTGGGCGGTGTAATAAGCACGAGCATGCAAAGCCATATTTGGGTGCCAGACGGCAGGACTTCTTACAAAGACTACATCTTCCGCTAAGGCTTTATGCCATGCGGCTACAGTTGGCTCAAATTTATAGCAATGACTACAGCCGTACCAGAACACTTCGGTTGCCTCGATGCGCTTTGGGTCGCTGGTGCGCACCGGTTTTTCCAGCACCTGGTAATCTGTTCCCGCCACGTACTGCCCGCTGGCATCAGTGTTGTCTGCAGCATGGCTGTTAACAGCTAGCAACATGGTGATCGCTGCCAGTAGTGTGGTTAGTGTTTTTATCATAGCGTCGCCTCACTCTGGTTAGTTAGTGGCTTTTTTCCTCTTCCGCCGGTCTTGCTCAGTGTTGTTACTTTCCAGCGCTCTTAATGCAGGCCGGAAATGTAGTTGGATACTGCATCAATCTCCTGATCGTTCATGCGCGCAGCCATGCCACGCATCACACTACTTCCATCATTGAGTCTGGCGGAAGGGTCTTCTGCATCGTGCGCGCCGGTTCGGAATGCTCTTAGTTGTTTGGCGATGTACTGAGCATATTGCCCACCCAAAGCGGGGTAACCCGCGGGCTTGTTGCCATTACCTGATGGTGAGTGACAACCAGTACAGGCGGATACGCTGGTTTCCAGATTGCCTGCGCGGTAAATTTTTTCGCCAAGGCTTAGCTGTTTGGTATTTTCCTCAGCCCCTGCCGGTTTCCTGGTTTGCCCATTGTAATAGGCGGCGATATCGGCGATATCCTGATCGGTCAATGCGGAGAGCATACCCGTCATTTCAGGGACAGTACGAGCTCCTGATTTGATGTCCTGGATTTGTTTACTTAAATACTTTTCACCCAGGCCGGCCAGCGAAGGGTAGTTGCCGACGAAGCTGTTGCCATCCTTACCATGGCACGCCCCGCAAGCAGCAGTTTTGGCTTTGCCGGACTCTGCGTCACCGCTTGCCAGTGCAAAAGGAGATAGTAATACAGCGATTAACGCCACGGCGGTGTGGAAAGTCGTTTTCATCAGCGGGCTCGTTCGGTTTTTTTAAATGACTGGAAATGGTTGAATGTTGAATGCCGATATACAAGCCGGCATCAAAAAAATCCGCACCATTATATACCAATCCGATCAATAAATTTAAGGGTTATAATCGCGCCCTATGAGTGACCTTCTCGATTTTGCCAGTGCTCGATTTTTACAGAGTGCCCCGTCATTAACTCAGTGTCCACCGGATACGGGCAGTGAGGTGGCATTTGCTGGCCGTTCGAATGCGGGCAAATCGAGTGCTATTAACGTATTGACTCGCCAGGGTAAGCTGGCACGTACCAGTAAAACCCCCGGACGCACTCAGCTTATTAATTTCTTTTCGCTGACCGATAGCTGCCGGTTGGTGGATTTACCCGGCTACGGGTATGCCAAAGTGCCTAAGGCGATGAAACAACGCTGGGATCAGCATCTGGCTGAGTACCTCCAGCAGCGACAGTCGCTTAAGGGCTTGATTTTATTGATGGATATTCGTCATCCCCTGCAAGAGTTTGATCAGCAAATGGTGTACTGGGCGGCCGAAAATTTTATGCCGGTGCATATATTGTTAACCAAAGCAGACAAGCTCAAAAGAGGCCCCGCGCTTAATACTGTGCAAAAGGTCGAGCGGCAATTACAGAATCAAGCGTCGGAGGCCGCAGTAACTGTGCAAGCGTTCTCTTCGCTTAAGCGGTCGGGTGTTGAAGCGCTGGAGGAGGTGCTTCAGGGCTGGTTTTCAGCATAGCTTTTATCCCGGCTGGCGTTCATCCGCGTTAAGCTCAGGCGTCTGTCAGCAATTTACTGCCAGCCTAATATCGCCAGGCTAATATCATCAGACAAATATCGTCAGGCAAAAAAAACCGGCGCCATAATGCGCCGGTAAAGTATTTGGCTGGGGCAATTCCTAGAGGGAGAGGTGGCCCCGGCCGTTGTAAAACAAAGGGGAAACTTTGTTAACGGTATATATGACCCGGGTGGAGGAAAAAGGTTCACGAAAAAATAATTTACATTGCCATTGGCTCGATAGCGACTGTCAAAAACCCCTGGTAATGGCAACCAGGGCTGCGTTGCTGAAGTTTCTGGTTAATGAAAGCACCTGACGTCGAAGTTAAAAAAGCGCTACATAATAAGCAATCCATGCATAGCCTGATACTGGGTTACTTTGTATTGGACAGGGGGATACAGGAAGGTTTATGAAAAGTAGATGGCTTAAAAATCAATTACTCCATCGACCTGTACTTCCATTAGCCTGGAAAGCCATTAGCCTGGAAAGCCATATATAGCCTGTAAAACTGAGGGTGGTGGTTTTAGTGTGCTTCGTCCCAATTATTGCCGATATCTACATCGACAATGAGCGGTACGGTGAGATCTGCAGCCGCTTCCATGCGCGCCTTCAGGCCAGCATGCACCGCATCCACGTTCTCGTCCGGCACTTCGAGGACGAGTTCGTCATGAACCTGCATAATCATGCGCGTGCCAGGTTGTTCTTCAGTTAGCCAGGCATCGACACAGATCATGGCTTTTTTGATGATGTCAGCGGCTGTGCCCTGCATCGGTGCGTTGATGGCAGTTCGTTCGGCTGCCTGCCGTTGCATGGCGTTACGGGCATTGATCTGCGGTAGATAGAGACGGCGACCGAATAAAGTTTCCACATAACCCTGTTCAGCAGCAAGTGTTTTGATAGATGTCATGTACTCTCGCACACCTGGATAACGACTGAAATACAGGTCAATGTATTCCTGTGCCTGATTGCGACCAATATTGAGCTGGCGCCCCAGGCCGAAGGCGGACATGCCGTAAATTAGGCCAAAATTTATGGCTTTTGCGTTGCGGCGTTGCTCGACAGAGACAGCTTCAAGCGCTACCCCAAAAACTTCGGCAGCGGTGGCGCGATGAATATCAAGATTTTGGTTGAAGGCGTCCAGCAAGCCTGCGTCGGCAGACAAATGGGCCATAATACGCAGCTCGATCTGCGAGTAATCGGCGGCTATCAGGCTGGCACCTTTGGGTGCGATAAAAGCC
>QNFP01000427.1 GCA_003645535.1 Gammaproteobacteria bacterium
ACTGGGAAATTTTTCTTTCGATAGTTGAAAGAACAGCAGCTTCTGTAATACATGTAGCGACCAGAGGTTTGCTCTATATCTTCTATATTAATTTTAATTTATTTGCTATAACAATCGCCTTAATGACTTTCGTTTTAGCAGATGGCATTGTCGGTTACCAGCTAATATTTACTGAAAAGATCGCTGAATTTAAAATACTGATAAGGTTTTATGCTTTTATTATATTGTTGGCTCTATTTGACCTGCTGATTTTTCTATGGCTTTGGTAAAACGAAAAGGATCTCTCAATGTCAAAACTCAAAGAAATGATCAAGTCGCCCCATATTCATATTGCCCTGGCAACAGGCGCCAGTATTATTATAATGGCATATGTATCAAAGCGGGTGCTGGCCGAACCACTGAGTTACCTGGCCCTGGCCATACCGCCATTTGTGGCCTTAATTTTTGAAACTCTATTAGATCGCTATAAAGACTCTAAATTTTTGACCACGTGGTACTGGGTTGTGGCTATTTTCGTTGCAACAGTTCTGGTAATTCTATTTCATGCGGTTTGATACCCTGTGAAATCTGTCTGAAGGATCCAGCCGTTGAACATTATCCATAAGTGCAAAGATTCATTTCTATGAAGAACTACTATCTATTAATTATGTTTATACTTATATCCGGATGCGCTGATACACCTTTCTATAACTATCTTGCAATATGGAAAAACACATTTTTTTTAAAGAACAAAAATTAAACATGATGGATGTTTTCTTGTAAATCAGATAAAACGCCCCTATTATTTACCTTAAGTAGAATTCCATCTAATCTCAGCCAAATCACCAATAAAAACCGGAGGCCTCAATGACACCAGACATATGGTCGCTCTACTCGCTTATGTTGAAGAATCGCCTTTTTGAAGAAGCCCCAAAATAATCCGTGTAAAGAGAAGGGGTATTACTGTGTTGAGTTATATGATTTTTGGAATAACATTTGCCTTTGCAGCGGCTGTGCAGCCGGGTCCACTACAGACTTACATCATATCTCAGACGCTAAAAAAGGGGTGGCGCTCAACTCTGCCGGCAGCATTTGCACCGCTTATCAGCGATATACCAATTCTCACCCTGGTTCTTTTTCTGCTCAGTACAATGCCGGACAGTTTTATTGTTTTTTTGAGAATCGGTGGCGGCCTGTTTCTTTTATATCTCGCATACGGCGCCTTTAAATCCTGGCAGGAGTTTGATGCCGATCAAAACATTTCGACTGAGTCCGGCCGGCAAACGCTATTAAATGCAGTTTTTGTGAATCTGTTAAACCCCGCTCCCTATTTAGGATGGAGTTTAATTTTGGGACCTATATTTCTCGAGGCATGGAGAATAGCGCCCATAAATGGCATAACCTTGATTCTCAGTTTCTATTTAACCATGGTAATAACCCTGGTGGGAATTATTATCCTTTTTGGATTTGCACGGAAATTAGGGCCAATGGTGAGTAAAATTCTGCTGGCATTATCCGCAATTGCACTGTTCGTCTTTGGTATTTATCAATTATGGCAGGGAATTATTTCTTTATTTATGGATTAAAGATGGCCCAATATTAAACAGAATTCTGTATAATAATTATTATACCCCTGGAGAAAACAAATGGCAAAAGTGGTAAATATCGAAAAATGCTTTCAGATGTTTGAAGATACTTTCTCACCGAAAATAGTCGGTGACCTGAACGGACAGCACGTGAAGGTCGTGCGCCTGGAAGGTGATAAGGTTCCCTGGCATACACATGAAAAAGAAGATGAAATGTTCTTTGTGGTCGACGGAACCCTCGACATCCATGAAAAGGATAAAAACGTTACTCTGCAGTCCGGTGAATTTTACATTGTTCGAAGAGGTATTGAGCATAAGGTTGTTCCACAGGGGCATGTCAAGCTTATATTATTTGAGCCGGAAGGTATATCTCATACGGGCAGAGTGAAAGCGGAAATCACTGAGAAAAATTCAGAGCGCCTTAAATTATAGAGGTTAAATGGCCGTTTCAAGTATTTTTAATGATGTTATCGGTCCGGTTATGCGGGGGCCTTCCAGTTCTCACAGTGCGGCAGGCTGTCGCATTGGCCTGCTTGCGCGCGATTTAATCGGTGGAAAAATTGAAAACGTGGTAATTGATTATGATCCCAACGGTTCTCTGGTTACAACACATGAGAGCCAGGGTACGGATATGGGCCTTTATGGAGGCTTACTCGGCTGGCAGCCTGATGATGAAAATCTGGTAAATTACCGGGAGGCTATCCGGGAAGCGGGTATTAATATTAAAGTCAATTATAAAAGCTATGACGCAAAACACCCCAGTACCTATCGGATAAATATCTCCAATTCGCAAATTTCCCACAACCTGACAGCGATCTCATCCGGTGGTGGTATGATCGAGATCCAGGAAATTGACAGTGCCCCCGTTTCAATCAACGGAGATTACTACGAACTGCTCATCTATGGAAGTGATCTGCAAAAAATTCAGGCAGCACTGCCGGATTCCATAACGTATGATTTCATAAAACGACATAAAGGCCACAGAAATTTCATTGAATTAAAAAGTTCTACAGCATATAGCCCGGCTGATTTGAAAGCGGTAGAAGGGATTGCCGGTGCTGATTTTGTACGCTGCTTAGACCCGGTTTTACCTGTTCTTTCACGTAAAGATCTGGAAGTTCCTTTTCTCTATTGCAAAGAGATGCTGGAACAGGGTAAAAATGAAAATCTGAACCTCAGTGAGTTGGCCATAAAGTATGAAAGCGCCCGTGGCGGGATCAGTGCAGATGCAGTCATTGATAAAATGCGCCATATCGTGCGCATCATGGACAGATCCCTACAGGAGGGGCTGGAGGGAACAGATTACGAAGATCGAATTCTGCCAAACCAGTCTGCGGGCCTTAAAGAGAAGATGGATGCAAATAGCTTACTCGACGGTGGTTTGCTGAATACCATTATTCTCTATGTAACGGCGATAATGGAAGTTAAGAGTTCCATGGGCGTTATCGTAGCGGCGCCAACCGCCGGTTCCTGTGGCGCGCTTCCCGGAGCACTGTTTGGCGCGGCAGCAGAAATGAATAAAAATGAGGATGAAATTGTTAAGGCCATGCTGGCGGCGGGAATGATTGGTATTTTTATCTCTGAGCATTCAACCTTTTCCGCGGAAGAAGG
>QNFP01000428.1 GCA_003645535.1 Gammaproteobacteria bacterium
ACCTTTGCCTTATGGGTTTTGGCATAGGCAGTAACTGCTGTGACCAGTTGCTCGATATCAGCTATCAGTGACTCTATTTTCCCTGCTTTGACCGGCATTTATCCTTCGTTTAAGAGGTGTAATGTACCCAATGTTCAAGGCTTAGAGTTTGATGTGCTCTATTAGTCGTTTTTCGAGCCGGTCCGGTACTCTACCGTCTCGATCCGACCAATTTTGGTCTCCATATCGAGTGGATTGCAAGTCCGAGCGCAGATGTCATTGTCCACAAGATCCAAAGGAAACGAGAAGGTGGATTAGAGTGACTCACTTTTCAATTGAAATTTGCAACATCATCCCCTTGGGTAAACTCAAGGCAGGCTGTTTAAATAACTTGATGTATTTGTAATGCATCATATTTTTAGTAAATTGTACCATATTGGTACACATAAAGAAGAAACGATGTTAGTGATAAGCAGTAGAGAATTTAGACAAAATCAGCGTTTGTATTTTGATAAAGTAGATCAAGGAGAGCAAATTATCGTACAGAGAGGAAAAGATAAATCATATATATTAACCCCTATCAGTGATGATGATCTGTATTTTAATGCTGCGATGGTCAGTAGAATTAAAGCCAGTATTAAAGAAGCGGATAAAGGAAAAATGATGGAAGTCTCAACATCCAAAGAGATTAGTGCACTATTGGGTATATGAGCTACACAATAAGGTTTACAAAGGCAGCTTTGTCAGATATAGAAAAACATAAGAAATCTGGAGATCAAGCCACGCTTAGAAAGATACAGCAGCTTTTAACTGAACTGTTGACGCATCCAAGAACTGGAACGGGACAACCTGAATTACTCAAATATGATTTAAAAGGAATGTACTCAAGGAAAATCAACAGGAAGCATCGATTGGTTTACGACATTAAGGACAAAATAGTTACTGTGATAGTTTTGAGTGCCTACTCACATTATGGTGATAAATAAAATAGCTGTAATGTGTTGAGCAGGTTAAGCTGCCAAGGCATGATTACGGCAAAATTCTTCGTGCTCCACGAAGAAATACCCCATACGAAGAAGTCGCAATTGTAAACCGCACACTCCGTGAGTGGACAGATACCGGTCCATTGGCATCGGCGGTGTACCGAATCAATTCCTACGACAAAGCTCTGGTGGATATCTTCTCACCGGCAGAGTTCTTCCAGCTGAGCGACGAAGATCCGCCCGGTATCCCTCAAAATGTCCAGTGTAGTGTATCTGATGACGGTACGGTCAGTGTATCCTGGGACACGCTGACAGAACCAGACCTACTGGGTTATGCCGTATTTGCCGGGAATAGCGAGGATGCACCATTTCTACAGGTGACAACAGACCATGAGGAGGAGCCAAACTTCAGTTATATCACAACACTGGAGACACTGACGGAAAACATCTATCTCAAGGTGCGATCTTCAGACACGCGACATAACTATTCGGAATTTTCTACTGTCTGCATTGCGGCCAGACCGGATATTATCCCTCCTGCCGGTCCTGTGCTCTATCGACTCGATCCGACCAACTTCGGTCTCCATATCGAGTGGATTGCAAGTCCGAGTACGGATGTCATTGTTCACAAGATCCAAAGGAAACGAGAAGGTGGATTACAGTGGTCCACACTGGTAGAATATGGCATAAATGGCACGATCGCCACTGGCTATGAAAACCATCTCAAAATAGGCGAAAACGGTGGCAACCTCTACGACACAATCGCGAGCCATCTGTACGCCTACGACTTTCGGGTACTGGCAGAGGATGACGCAGGGCATGTGACGAGCTCCGAGATACGGACTGTCACACCGTACGATAGTGGACTGCGAGGCACGATCACCAATCTCCAGGCATATGAAGGCGCCCCTGTTGGATTTTCAGACCCCTTCATCGGACTGACATGGGACTACGATGATCTGGAAGGTCTGCACAATTTTCTGATCTACCGGTCAGTGGACAATAGCCCGATGCAAGCCTATGCGACCACGAATGGCCGTGGAGGGATTAACTTCTTTAATGTCATCTCTGGAGAAATGGGGAAGATCATCCCGGGTCAGTTTGGATGGGAAGATTTGGAGCTGGGTGTTCCAAACGTAGATACTGGAGGTGGGGCACAGCAAGGGGGAAGTACTACTGATATCCGCAAATATACGTACCGCGTGATGGCACGGCATTTTGATGGAGGGTTTAGTCCGTTGAGTGCGGCGGTGGTGATTTCTGTGGATATCAGAAGGCAATAATTGTAAAATTTAAATTCGAAATGATACGATTCGAGCAACTCACAAAAGTGGTACTGATATTCGGTTTCGTTTTAGCGTCTATCTATGCTTTTGACGTTCAAGGTCAGACTTGTTATGAACGGTTAGATGATGCAACCGGTCAAGAACTTGACCTAAGTGCACATGACCTTAATAGTGCCGCGTGTGACTTGGCGGCTATCTGGCCGCAGGAGTACCAATTAGACTTCAAGGTCTATGAAGCTGGGGCCTATCTCCATACGGAAAAATATGAGGAGGGATTGGATGAGCTGTTTGAAGCGATCAGAACAGAGTTGACAACTCAGTACTATTTGATATTCGCGCGTATCTCAACACCTCAGGAGCTTGACCAAAAAGTAGTTGTCGAAGTCAATCTTCCAATATCAGATCCTGATTACCCTTGCTTGAACACAGACGCTCTTTCGGGCATTTCGCGAATTACTCAGGTTGAAGCAAATCGCATATACTTTGAGATGGCAGGTGTCCCGGAGACCTATGGGATATTGCAAAAGCGGATCATGCATCTATTCGGTGAGCTGCTGAGCAAAGCAATTTATTGTTGTGAAGCATCAAATGGTTTGAGAACAACAACCTGTGCGGATGCATGTGAATTCACTATAGAACAGGTTGCAAGCTGGTTGTCCCCCGATGTCAATCCAAACTATGGCAGTGACTTTTATGAGAATCTGGATTATTACTCTCAGAAGAACAGAGAAAAATACCTTGAGCTGACGAATGTGAGCAACGTTGTACTCGATTCGATGTCTTATCAATATATCGATGGGACATTGGAAATTAGTTTTGATGTACCCTCAGTAGGAACATATCATTTCACGGATGAGCTCAATTCGTTCGCTGGTAGCTTAAACGGAGTAGGAATAACACACGATATTTCTG
>QNFP01000429.1 GCA_003645535.1 Gammaproteobacteria bacterium
CGCCGCAGGGCGACTATACGATCGAGTGGGAATTCAACAGCATGGCCGACTTTGTCGCCGCACATCAGCAGGAAATTGCCTAGCCCGCCTACCTTAAAGTAAGGGTTCTCGCAGAGGCGCTGAGATTGCAGAGCGCGCGGGGGGATAAAGAGGTTATCGTAGGTGCGCCAATGGGTGCTTAGTTTTCCATTCCAATGCCTCAAGTGGAATAATTTTTTGTAAACCACGGAGATTTACCGGAATCGAATTATGAAATATGCGCGAATGATAATGGAGGCGGAAGCGGCAAAATTCCAAGCCTCTGATAATTCTTTTTTTAAGTGGCTCTACGGCGATATTAAAACAAATTTCCTTCGTCCAAACTACTGTAGAGCCGGTCGAAGTGATTACGCTTTTCCTGGTAGATTTGATGCGTTTTCATATCTGGTTGGTAATCTGTCGTCGTATGTACCATCGCCTTTGCTCCCTCGGCAACAGTCTCATAGACTCCGACCCCATAAGCGGCAAGTACGGCGGCCCCTAAAATGGTAGCGTCCGGCACGGCGAGTCGACGCACCGGAATACCGAAAATGTCAGCCTGAATCTGACCCCAAAGCTTTGACTGTGCACCGCCCCCCGATGCCCGAACTTCCTGGATTGTTATTCCCCGACGCTTGAAGTTGTCGAGGATCGAAGCAGTCTCGAAGCTGACACCCTCCATCACGGCACGGGTGACGTCGCCCAGGTTGCTACCCAGTCCCATACCGAATAAAACTCCACGGGCACTGCCGTTCCACAGCGGCGCACCCGCACCGGCAAAGTAGGGAAGAAAGGTCAGGCCATTTGCACCAGCGGAAGATTCGGATGCCAGACTGGTGAGGTAGTCGTAATCGATAGTAGTGTTTTGATGGCCTTGCTGGAGGATATCCCGCAGCCATTTAAACGCTGCTCCCGCGGCATTTTGCAGGCCCTCACAGGTCCATTTGTCGTCAACGGCATGAACCAGACAAGGGATTGTGCGTTCGGGATCAAGCCTTGGCTGATCGAGTGAGCAGATGGTGACTCCAGCCGTGCCCAGCGTGACTTCGCAATCGCCTTCCTCTATGACATTAGCGCCCACGGCCGCGCATTGCTGATCTCCGCCACCGCTGATCAGTGGTGTACCTTCCAGTAATCCGGTTGCCGAAGCGATCGATTTGCTGAGGGCACCTACCTTGCGACCAGACCTGACGAGTTCAGGCAACTTGTCACGCGGCATCTCTGTCGCGCGTAAGAAATCGTCGATCCATTCAAGCTTTGTCACCGACATCAAGCCGTGAAGAGACACATTGGAGTAGTCGTCATAAAAACCATCGGCCCCGAAAAGCTTGTTTAAATAGGCCTGTACGTTGACAAATTTGTCGGTTTTCCTGAACAGGTCAGGTTCGTTTTCACGAATCCACATGATCTTTGGCAGGCTCCACACATTCGCCACCGGGAGCCCTGTGTTGTCATAAAACTGCTCGGCACCGATGCGCTGGCGAATCAGCTCGCACTGCTTGTCGGTACGGTTGTCCTGCCAGGAAATGCCTTTGCGCAACGCCTTACCATCTTTTGCAACCGGAATGACTGTACAGCGCTGGGTTGACATTGACAGTGCGCCAATATCGGATGCAGCCACCTTTGAGTTACGCACCGCGTCGCCGATGACCTTGACACAGGTTTCAAACAGCATCTCCGGATCTTGATCGACCCAGCCGGGGTTGGGAAATTCCAGACCATACTCCTGGTATCCCGAAGCAATCGGCTTGCCAGCGAGATCATAAACAACGGCTTTCGACCCGGTTGTTCCGCAATCGGCTGCTACAATATATTTAGTCAAGCTAACCCCCCTGTTTTATTCTGGCATTCGTCAGATGATCGAATTCCTCAAAAATCTGATCGCACAAGCTCTCATCAAAAAATCCACCGAGAAATGCGAGATCACCAATTGCAAAGCGTTTGCGCATCAAATGGGCGTTGTAAAAGGCCCAGCGAACCTCATCGCGATCAAGTGGAACCTCCAGTTCTTCAAATCGTAGCGGGTGGCCGATTTTGTACAACAGATCGATAAATTGCTCTGGCGACATGAGATGCTTCTGCAGCCGGGTTTTCTCCTGCTCCCAATGGCTCAGGAAAGTTTCGAACCGGGGTCTGGCCAGCCGCCATTTTCCCAACTTCTGCATATAATCGCTGGCACACTCAGCAGCTGCGGCACCGCTTGCGTCGATTTGGCTGAACACCGTATCAATTCTGCGGCGCATGGTTTTTTCATCCGGGTAGCAAGTATTGATGTCAATCGCCCCGGCATCCAGTTTTTCAATTATATGACGGTAAAGCAGAAGGCTCAAAACGGCAGCAAGGGCGCATTGATGACCATGGTTTCCAACCGCCCTGCCGTTACTCTTTGCAGCCATATCCAGCATATGCGAGGTCATGTGTTCATAACCCGAAAGTGGCGCGGAGTCACCACATAGAGTCAACGCAAGACCTGCCAGCGCCATTAACTTGCCGGCAACCTCCTGTCCTGTTATGCCGCCGTCAGCAATAGAGGCGTGCTGCCCAAGAAGGATATTTCTGATATCGGACGAGGTCTCGTAGGCAAGTTGATTCCACTTCCCCATATCCAGCGCCGCCGCGAGGTGCAAATCGGCAAAAGTGACCGCAGCGACCGCAACATCTCCAAGACCGCCAGTACGGTAGATTGGTGGGGCGTCTTGCAGAATCTGCGTATCCATAATCAATACATTCGCCATGCGGCTTGGAACGGTTCGTTTGACACCATTGATGGTCAAAACCGTCATCCGTGAAGTGTATGCACAAACTGAATTTGCGGTTTGAATGGCAATCAGTGGAATTACCTCATCCTGTATCTGCCCTGTCTCAAAACAAGCGTGCTTGGTAATGTCGGTGATGCAGCCCGAACCGAGCGCAATCACCACCGGGTTCGATTGAATCGCCTGTTTAACCTGGTCGATTTTGACCTGGGATGTGGTAAGAGTTTGCCCTTCGGCGCCCTCTAAGGTCAGGGTGCTCACGTTTCGCCCGGTAGCTTGTAACTGGCGCTTGACTAAATGTTTCAAGTTTACATTTGAGCGCTGCATGGGCGTGTTATCCTGGACG
>QNFP01000430.1 GCA_003645535.1 Gammaproteobacteria bacterium
AGACGAATGGGAGCGCAGGTTTGAAATCCTGACCAACGACCTTGTAGCAGCATCGTGGAACACCTTTTACGTCAAGCCTGATACAAAGGCGATAGATATCATCGAGCGGGCTGCTGCGGATTTGACTGATTATTATCTCGAAATGGAGCGTTAGACATGAACGGCAACGACATATACGAAAACGTCCAGACCTACTACACCATGAGGTTAGGCGAGGGTGCTAACGAGCCTGATGCCTGGCAGCGTGCTTGCGAGGACTGTGAAGACGAGTTTAATGATAAATGCAGGGAGAACGATCCCCGCAACACTGGAGAGATAGCATGAAACTTTTAATATACATCAGAGAACACGAATACTATTTAAACGGTGATTATGATTTTGCTTTCACTGTATTCCATGATCCCGAAATAGCCGACAGGCTTGATAAAGGATATATATTTGTCGGCGAGGTTGAAGTTGATGAACCCGATATTACCGATATCACGCAAGCGGCTGTAACTGCGATTGACGAGGAAATCACTGGAACCAGGGCAAGGCTCCAGCATTCAATTGATGGACTCGAAGCCAGAAAAGCTAACCTTTTAGCGATTACCCACCAGCCATGAAATTCGCACTAACCTGCAAGCTCCCGAATGCTGAGAAGCGTATGCAATCCGCAGCCTGGCTGGCGTTTAAAACTGATGTGGCGCGGGCTATTCTTAAAGCCAAAATAAGGGGGACGAAATGAGCGGCAAAATAGACAAAGTTAAGGCGGCAGAATCCCTAGCAGAATACTGGGGAACCTATGCCGGGCAGCACGGCTATGCAGATTATACCGACCGCACATTTATGGAGGATGCTATATACGGATTGGGCGTAGCAATCAACCCTGATGAGTATCGATTTGCGCAAGGGCGCAAAAGATTCAAAGATATGCTGCGCGAATATTTAGTGGCGTATCCCGAATGAGCGACTGGATAAAAGTCACCCACTGGATGCCCTTACCCGAACCACCGGAGATGAAATGAAATACGCGATCCATCAAGAAATCAAGGTAGTCGTAGATTACGACTTTCAGCCAGAAGAAAAACAGGTTCTGTACCCGAACGATCGAGCGCACCCTGGCTGGCCTGCTGAGATAACAGTCAATGAAATCGACCTAGACGGTTTGGACATCCTGCCGTACATCGAAGAATCCGACCTTGACCGCATCAAGGCTGAGATTATGGACATTGAAAACACGCCACCGGAGGAAAGATAATGAACAAAGTAGCAACCATTGAACAACCCGCACTAGCACCGACTACCCCCGCGCAGTTGTTAGCGATTGCAGTTGATCAGGGCGCAGACTTAGACCGCCTTGAAAAGCTGATGGAATTGCAACAGCGATGGGAAGAAACCGAAGCGAGGAAAGCATTTATTATCGCCATGACTGCGTTCCGATCCAGTGTTGGCAACATCACCAAAGATAAGACAGCGCACAACAGCAAGTACGCAAGCCTGGCGCATACACTGAACAGCATTAAAGACCAGCTTTCGGAAAACGGCCTTTCGCATAGCTGGAAGACCGAACAGGGTGAAAATCAACTGATTACAGTTATTTGCTGCGTCACTCACCAAATGGGGCATCAAGAATGTACATCAATGAGTGCGAACCCTGACACATCAGGCAGCAAAAACTCGATCCAGGCTATCGGGTCAACCGTGACTTATTTGCAACGGTACACCCTCTATGCAATCTTGGGTCTTGCCTCTACAGAGGATGACAATGATGGCGGAATGCCTGCCAGTTATGTCAGCTCAGAAATAGCCTTGAATATTCAGGCGCTATTTGAGGAAGTCGGGGGAGATGAAGCCAAGTTCCTGAAAAACTTTAAAGCGGAATCCTTTGGAACTATTCCAGCCAATCAGGCAAAACGTGCGATTAGTATGCTTGAGAAAAAGAGGGCGAACAAATGATTAAGGTAGATTGCGATCAAGGTAGCCCGGAGTGGTTTGCTGCGAAGGTAGGCGTTGCATCAGCGTCAGGATTTGACCGCCTGGTTACAGCATCCAAGAAACCCAGTTCGCAGGCTAATGATTACCTGTATGAATTAACCGCCGAATGGGTAACAGGCGAGAAGAAATATATCCGCCCTAGCTACTGGATGGAGCGAGGCGTTGAAATGGAACCCGAAGCCCGCGAATCCTATGAGTTTATGGTGGACTCCGAAGTTGAGCAAATCGGTTTCATCTACAAGGATAAGTCCAAGTTAATTGGATGCTCGCCAGATGGTCTGTGTGGCGATATGGGGCTAGAAATTAAATGCCCTTCCCCTATCAACCATGTATCGTATTTATTACAGGGTGTATGCCCTAAAGGTTACATGGCACAGGTCCAGGGTTCTATGTGGGTTACTGGCTTAAAGCAATGGGTTTTCATGTCCTACCATCCTGAATATGAACCGTTTGTTATTACTGTTGACGCTGATCCAGTTTTTCAAAAGGCGCTAGATGAAATTATCCCACCATTCGTGGACTTGCTAAAGGAGGCAAGGGAATCGCCCAAGGTTATCGAGTTGCGTGGGGACAGATTAGAGAAGGCAGCATGAGAAGCCAAGCCGCCGAGATTCTATCCCATCTCAGAACGGGGAAGAGCATTACAGCCAGCTTCGCCATGAACAACCTACGTGTTTTTCGTTTAGCGGCCCGTATATGCGATTTAAGGGACTCAGGATACCCGATACACACTGAAATGGTTAAACGCCGCTCCAAGCGTTCTGGGCGCGTTGTGCGGTATGCGCAATATTCACTGGGGGAACTGATATGAACAAAGAGACATGCTCATTCTGCGGAAAGCCAACCACTCGCTATGCGACATCGGCCCGCAATATGTGGGTTATCGATATTCATTGTCGACGCACCTTTTGCCGCATTAGTCACTGGTTTAGTATCTGGTGGCGCAACCTCAAATTGAGGACATTGAAATGAACGACGAAACCGAACTCAAAGATGCCTGCCGCTATTACTGGCAGGCTGGCTTCTGGTGCGGCTCTGCTGTTACTGCGAGCGTTATGACTGTGGTGGGGCTGATAGCGTGGGTGCTGATATGAGGCAGCTAAAATTCAGAGCGTGGTCAACCATAAACGCCCCAAAAATGA
>QNFP01000431.1 GCA_003645535.1 Gammaproteobacteria bacterium
AAGGAAGATTCAAGGGAGACAGAAGAAGAGAGGATATGGAATAAGGCAGCTGAACGATATGAGATGGCTGTCGTTAAGATAATCAGAGCAGGGCGCATACCGGAAGTAAAATACATGGACGCAATACTACGCTGTCAGGAACGAAGAAGCAGACTGCTTGGGCTTGATAAGGCAGTTACGTTTGATGGAGCCACGTTCAGCTTCGCTACATTTGTCGAGAGTGCATACAACGTAAGCAGAGAACAGCTTTCGGCTAAACCTAATGTGCTTGAGTCAGATATTATTGACGTTACTCCTATCATTGGAGAAGAGAAGGGGGGCGGAGAGAATGGCGAATTTAAAGCGACGTGTTCCTAATCCCGAACAGTGGATGGTGTATGTTAACGACCCAGTAGGGTTCACTGTTAATATACTTGGCGCTACACCGCAAGAGTGGCAAAAGAATGCAATGAGGATGATAGTCAACGGAGAGAATATAAGAAACGCCGTTAAGAGCTGTCACGGTCCAGGTAAGACGGCGCTGTTAGCGTGGCTTATACTATGGTGGGTAAGCACTCGTCCATTCCCGCGTGTTGCCTGCACTGCACCTACAGAGCATCAGCTAAACGATAAACTGTGGCCCGAGCTGCATAAATGGTACAGGCAGAGCAAGGGTGAACTATGGAGATGGTTCGAGTGGGAGAAGACTAGATTTTATTTGCGTGAGGAGTCAGAGGAGTGGTTTGCGGTAGCTCGTGTTGCTAGGGTCGTAAAAACTGAAAGCAGCGCAGGAGAGGCGTGGGGCATGCAGGGGTTTCACTCTGAGCATATGCTATTCCTCATTGATGAGGCTTCCGGTGTTGATGATGCAGTGTGGGGAGCTGTAGAGGGCGCCCTGTCAACTGAGACGGAAGTAAAAGTAGTTGCGTGTGGCAATCCCAATAATCCCAAGGGCTGGTTCTTTAAGGCATTCAATAAGCATAAAGCTCAATGGAACAGGATGACAATATCGTACAGGGACTCCCCTAACGTCTCTAATAAGTGGGCTGCGGATATGATAGAGATGTATGGGCTTGAGCATCCGTGGGTACGAGTTAAGGTGCTTGGCGAATTCCCCAACACGCTAGAGCATGGATTGTTTAATTACAATATGCTTGAGTCTGCACAATCGTTGAAGCTGGAGAGAGATCCTAATGCGTTTATCACGCTTGGTGTTGATGTTGCCAGATACGGTGACAATAACACAGTGTTCACTGTGGCTGTAGGCGGAGCTGTGCAATCGATGAAAAAGTATAGCGGCCTGGATACCGCAGAGGTAGCCCTTGAGGCTGAGTTTGTAGGAAAGAAGATTGGGGCAGATTACATAGTAATTGATGCAGACGGTGTTGGCGCTGGCACTGTTGATACAATAAGGCCACTGCTAAAAGGGTCAAGTATTAAATTAATAGAATGGCACGGGTCAGAGAGCGCGCTTAGCAGCGGGCGTTTTGCCAATACCAGAACTGAGCTTGCGTGGCTGGCGCGAGACGGGCTAGCTGAGAAGAGGATATCGATTCCTAATGATGAGGCGTTGCTTAGACAGGGTTCTGTAGTGAGGTACATCTTTGACAGGGCGAATAGAATACAGTTAGAAAAAAAGGAAAAGATTCAAGATTTAATCGGGGAATCGCCGGATGAGCTTGACTCTACGCTATATTCTTTAGTACCGTATTTATATGGAGACGACCTGAAAGATGTCTGCCGAACGGTTCTTACTGCTGATGACATCATACTTTAGAACGGTAGGTTATTGAAATGAATGAACTTAGCGGATACACTCGATTAAAGCTCGCCGCCGGACTACTGTTCAAGACTGGCTCCACGACCGCCACGTTGCTGGGCTACGCCAGGAATGTTAAAGATGCAGTGCCTACAGATCAGCTATTGCTAAAAGCGTACTCAAGAATGCCGTGGTTACGTGCGGCGTTTGGCAAAGTCGCTGATGGCGTTGCTGCTGCGCCTTGGTACATGGAGTCAGTCAGTCAGATTGTAGGAAGCAAGAAGGTATTCATTGATGTGCCCACGCTAAAGTTTGGCAGCAATGAAGCAAGAAGTAAGATGCGCAAGATCGCATCAAAGTCAATGCTTATCGAGCAAACTGTATCACACCCAATGCTTGATCTGCTGGCTAATCCCAATCCATTTATCACTGGGCACGGCCTCATGAAGTTAACTCAGCTTCATATCGATTTGACCGGTGAGGCTCTTTGGTGGGTAGAGGATGAGAATGGTAAGCCTAAACGATTATGGCCCATCCCGCCAAATTGGATTAGTGAACGACCGTCAAAGAAGAATGGTAATTCTAAATTCAAGCTAATAGCAGATGGGATGCCAAAAGAATTAGACATTAGTGAGGTTGTGTGGTTTAGAGATCCTGACCCGGCTGATCCCTACGAGAGTACAGTTGGTGTGGCTGGACCTATTTCTGATGAGCTTGCCGCTGATGAGTACGCAGCCAAGCATGTGAAGGCATACTTTCAGAATAGCGCACGTCCAGATTTGCTGATTAGCGGCACTGGGCTGGGTCCAGAGGAAGCAGAGCGAGCAGAAGAGAAATGGCTACAGAAGCTACGCGGGTATCTCAAGGTTGGTAGGCCGCATTTCATTGGCAAAGAAGTTAAAGTGCAGGAGCTTGGACAGAGCTTCGTTAATATGCAATTGATTGATTTGCGTAAATTTCAGCGTGACGTTGTTATTCAGAGCCTTGGCTTGCCGCCAGAGATTATGGGCATCATTGAGTCGTCTAATAGGGCAACGATTAATGGTGCGTCTTACGTGTTCGCTAAATGGGTTCTTATTACTAGGCTTGACGTGATTAGGGAAACGATTCAAATTCAGCTAGTGCCAAGATGGGATGGCAAATACATACTTGCGTACTCGTCGCCAGTGGAAGAGGATAGAGAGTTTAGGCTCACTGTCATGAAGGCGTCCCCATACTCTTGGTCTATTGATGACTGGAGGGAGGTTGTTGGTGACGACCCAATGCCCAATGGTCAAGGTAGAGTAATCGTTATTCCTAATGCGTCCAGTCTTGCTAATGTTGATGAAATTCTTGAATGGGAATCTCCTTATACACAGCA
>QNFP01000432.1 GCA_003645535.1 Gammaproteobacteria bacterium
AACAAATTGAGATTATGGATGAGTTGATTGAGGTATTGTTCCAAATCCAATATGTGCTCTTTTGATATACTCTCCAGGTAATTGTAAACGATCAGAGTGGGAATTCCGATAATAAGCCCTGCGGCAGTGGTGATCAAAGCCTCAGCAATACCACCGGAAAGTGAGGTCGCTTTTACGATGCCCGCCATATTCAAACCGGCAAAAACACGGATCATTCCAAGAACTGTTCCGAGCAGTCCCAGTAGAGGGGCAACGCCGGCTATGGTTTCCATAATTCCCAGGCGCTGATGCAAAAATCTAATTTCCTGTCTCCCCTGCTCTTCTATAATATCTTTTTGTTCGTCCATGGGCAGTTCACGGTAAGGTAAAAGGAACAATACCAACCGTGAAAGAACGCTTTCCTGAGCAGCGGCTACTGTTTTCAAATTTTCTACATCTTCATCTGATTTGATATTGCGAATGGCTATAACCAGATTGGTTGAAAAAATATTAATCCTGCGCAAAGCCCACATTCTTTCGATAAAAACCGCCAGTGCCACAATCGAGGCAAAAGCGATGGGATACATCATTAATCCACCTTTATAAAACATTTCGATCATCTGTAACTGCTCCTATCTTCTATATAGTTTACGTAGATCCGGATATAAAAAATTGCCGATTAAAACCAATTTAGGATCTGGAAAATCCGTCGGAAGTGCTTTAAACGGAAATACTGCTTCAACTGCTTCAACTGTGGTTTCCTCCAGAACTCTATGCCCGCGATGACTTAAAACCGTATATGATGCCAGGGACCCATCCCGGTTAATTACAAATTTTACCCGGGTAACACCCGAAACCAACCCCAGGTGAGTGTAGACCGGAGGCGGACTGATTTTCTGTCCGAATTTCTTTTTAAGATCTAAAACCCACGGTGCCCATTCCCATTCATAACTACTCAATGAGAAACTGGCGCCCATACCATTTCTGGGACTGGGAGGCGGTATATTCTCTATGATCTTTTTTTCGAGATCAGCGACGCTTTCATTTCCTTTGGCTAAATTTTCACCCAACAGAGCGCTGGAAAACCCCTCTGCGCCAATAGTGGAATAGTTCTGATCTGTTGCCTTTTCAACAGCCTGTGGGCTATCTTTACTGGGAGACTCCCCTCCACCCTCCTGAGCACTGGAACTTTTCGTAGATAAAATATCAGGGTTTTCAACAATCTCTTCATTGGCATTAGGGTTCTCTTCTATCAGAGTCGGCCTGTCGGGTACTAACAAATTTTCCGGTTCTATTTTATCTACTTTTTTAAGATTGACAGTGATGGGACGGTTTTGATCTTCCGAATATTGCAATTGATCAGAAATATTGGAAAAATGTTCCAATGCGAGCAAAAGCCAGAAGTGCAAAATGGCAGAAATGATAATAAACGGCCAAATATTACTACTGTGATCTCTTTCGTCCAATATTCCGTTCATACCTAAAACACCAATCATCCAAAATAATTATGATTAATACGCCCATAAAGTTAATACGTTTCTTGAAAAAAAAATCTCTTTTAATTTAAAGTAGTAAAATATATATTAATAAAAACAATTGGATAATAGCTTATATATATGAATATACTGGAAGATAAGGGTGTTAATTTTATAAGCAGGTATTTCAGATCTTTATCTGAAATATTATTCAATCCCGCTCAATTTTATCGCCAGGATTGTGAAAACCCCGTCTTTTCATCGGTAAAGTTTTATCTCTTTGTGCATTACCTGCTATTTCTAATAACCCTTCCGGCTCTCACCACAATGCTGGAGAAATTTCAACTTTATCTACGTTTATATGGATATCTGCAAACCGCCGATACTTTTCTTTTCAATGAATATTATTTCGTCCTGATAAATATTTTTATATTTCCAATTTTAACAATTCTGTTCTGGTCTCTCACCTCATTTTACCTCAGCCTATTATCACAAAAGTACCGAGGGTTAATGAAGCAATTGTTTGCTCTCTTTTTAACGGTACATACGGCAACAGCGGTACCTGTTTTTGCTTTACTAATGACAATCATTGGACTGGATAATCTCGTTGGAGGAAATGCACTATGGCCCGGTTATCTGTTTCTGGCAACGCCTTTAGCATATATTTTAGTAATGTATTATTTGTCTCGACATGCATTGATCGCAAAATATCACAACTGTGAAAAACTGACAACAGTTATACTGCTGGGACTTATAACCCTTGGAGTAGTATTCAGCGGACTGACATTTTTCCTTTTGCAAATAAATACCTGATGAGGCAGTATTGAATATAGCAAAAAAAGATAAGGTAAAAATTTTCATTCTGGACACGAATGTACTTCTGTTTGATCATGGTGCGATCTATCACTTTGAAGATAATGATGTGGTTATCCCTATGGTGGTGTTGGAGGAGGTAGATAAATTCAAACGGGGAAATGATCACATTAATTTTGAGGCCCGTCAATTTATCCGTGAGTTGGACTCACTGGCTATACAAAGTAAGAAATTTTTTCGTGAGGGAGTTGAACTGGGAGAGGATAAAGGGCGGCTCTTTGTCTATTTTCATGACAAATCTAAAGAGATCGATGATATTTTAACGCAGAAGAAACCGGACAATCAAATACTCGCCATGGCAATTCACCTGAAACGGGAATATCCGGGGAGAAAGATAGTGTTGGTTTCCAAGGATATCAATCTGCGAATGAAAGCACTTTCATTCAATGTGGAAGCGGAAGACTACAAAACAGGTAAAGTACTCAACATCAATTCTCTCTATTTCGGAAGACACACTATTGAAGAGTGTGATCCGGAAATTATTGATCGACTCTATTCAGATGAAAAGGTGGAGATTTCAGAAATCAATTTGCCGGCAGAACCAATCGCAAATCAATATTTTATTTTGCGCAATGGCAGTCGCAGCGCACTGGCGTGGTATAATGCCAGGGAAGAATCATTGGAACGGCTTGAAAAGAACAGAGCCTACGGTATAGAACCCAGAAATGCAGAACAAATATTTGCTTTGGATGCCCTCTGCAAGACAGATATCAGTCTGGTAGCCCTGACCGGAAAAGCGGGTACCGGAAAAACTCTATTGGCCCTGGCT
>QNFP01000433.1 GCA_003645535.1 Gammaproteobacteria bacterium
AGTTGCTCACAGATGGTTTTAGAGGTGCCCTTTTTATAGTCTGCCATCCTTTTCATGTTAAGCCTTTCCAGGCACAAGCCATTTCAGCGTAAGCCCTTCAGGGCATACCCTCCAGCATTTCATTAAGGCCATCCAGAGTCTGCGGACCCAGAAGTACTTTATACAGTTTGCCGTCGCGTCCAATGACCAGTGTTTCTGGCAAGGCAACGCTGGGGGGCGCGGCCAGGGCACTACGCGGATCCACTAGCAAAGTATCAAACTCGATACCCATCGCAGCAACCTGATCGACCAGGGTCTCGCCGCTGACGCCGTCAAAATTAACAGACAGAACGGTTATTTCGTCCTCATGTTGGCTGGCAAAAGCGTTGAGTTCTGGGATCTCAACCCGACAGGGTCGGCACCACTCAGCCCAGTAATTGATAAATACAACCCTGCCCTCCAGGCGCGATAAGGCGACATTTTCACCACCCAGGGTGGGATAAGTCTGCTCCTGCGGGGTGCAGGCAACGGCTAGCAGGAGCGCCAGAGATGCCAGGGAGCCTTTGATCAAACCTGGACGCAGCGGGTGGTATCCTGAAGGACATAAATGACTGGGAATATTCAGGTTTGCTATACCCGTTTGGCATCGCGGAAACTTGCGCCCACTGTAGGTACTTAAGGCAACAAAGATGCGGGAAATTGTGAGCACAAAATGCGAGACCATGACTTAATCAGAAACTCCCTGACAATCTATGAAGGTTTCGATTGTTCACTAAACAATTCCTGCATAGTAATACTAAACAAATTTCGCGCATTACCACTGGCTTCATTAAACATTGACTCCAACCGGTCATACCATGGGTAATCGGCGACCAGCTTCCTGGCGCTCATATCGACCATATCGGTAAAACCACCACCCAACATGGCATTCAATTCCCATACCGTCAACGACGCCGGATCACGAGCTAGCACATAGGTATCCTCATCCGTTGACACGAGCACTCGATTTGACAGCAACATTGTCCGCAAGGTCCGCCATTGTTCCTGGTCAAGCCCGAGCGCAATCATGTCACGGTCACTAATGGTAGTACCCCGGCTCTGACGACTGAGACATTCGAAACAAATTAGCAGGGTGGCGACCAGATCTGGCAAGCGTCGCTGGTAAGAGGTGAGGCTAAAAGTCTCCAAAGAGCGCACCAGCTCAGCACCTCCGAGAATGATCATCCAGCACAGATATATCCATAACAAAAATAGTGGCACGACAGCAAAAGCGCCATACACCGTGGTATAGCTGGCATGACTTACAAAAAAGCCAAATAATCCCTTGGCAAGCTCAAACAAAACTGTGGTGACTAAGCCACCAATTACTGCGTAACGAATGACTACCCGACAATTAGGCATAGCCACAAATAACAGCGTACAGCCCGCCCAGGTCATAAACCACGGCAGATATTCCAGGAAAAGAGCCGTGACACCGAGCGCATCTACTTCATCGACAATTAGCTTAAAAGACAGCAGGTAGGTGTGCATCATAATCCCGGCGCCAATCAGCAGCGGTCCGAAGCTCATCACTCCCCAATACACAAGGAAACTGGCCAATCCACGCCTGGCGCCCACAGCTGCCCACATACGATTAAAGGTTTTCTCAATATTGGTCAGCATCAGATAGGATGTTATCAACAGGAAAAAACCGCCAACCGCACTTAAATTTCGAGCCTGCAAAGAGAAATCATGCAGATATTGCGCCACTTCCTGGCTGCTGTGGGGCATCAGATTCTCAAACAGCAATCGTTCAACGTCTTCGCCAAGACCTTGAAAAGAGGGAATAATTGAGAACATGGCATAGATCAGCGTCAACAGAGGAACCACTGCAAACAGGCTCATATAAGTGAGCGCAGCGGCACTTTCACCACAGCCATCTTTTTTGTAGCGGTGGATCAGATGTTGAAAAAAATGAACGACTACTATCAACCTTGATTTGACAGTAACTATGGAGATCACCATTTCTGGCCCTCGTTGAATGTAGCCATTACAATACACCGTTAAATGCCACAATTATTGTACAGGATTACATGATCACCATTTATCACAACCCACGCTGCTCCAAGTCACGACAAACCCTGCAATTATTAAACGACAGGGGCGTCGAGCCGAACATTGTTCTTTATCTGGATACGCCGCCAGACAAGACTACGCTGGCATCTCTACTCGACAAGTTAGGTATTGGCGCTCGCCAGTTACTGCGTAAGGGTGAGGCCTCATATAAAGAAAATAACCTTAAGAATCCCGATCTCAGTGAAGATGAACTCATCGATTATATGGTCAAATACCCCAAATTGATCGAGCGGCCGATTGTGGTAGTTGGCAATAAGGCCGCACTGGGCAGACCACCGGAAGCTGTTCTCGACATCCTTTGACAATGCGCTAAAAACCCCGCGCTTTGATAAGGCCAAATACCTGACTGACCTATTACCGAACCCGCACCTGGAGATACTTTGCCGCTTACTGTATTTAGTGACCTCACTCGTAATCTTCGCGTAGCGAGAATCTCTACCTGGATTTCCTATGTAGCTCTGATCATCAGTTTATTTGGTGACGGACTACTCAGCGGTACTGCCCCGGCTTTGCTGATTATAGCGGTCTTGCCGTTACTGCTATTTCTGCCCGGCCTGGGTCGTGAAAATCATCGTAGCATCACCATGTTGTGTTTTGTCTGTCTGCTTTACTTCACGGTAATTATTGCCAATTTATATGAACCGGACAAAACCCTGTTTGGGGTTCTTGCATTAATATCCGTGGTTTCTTTATTTGTAGCCGGAATGATGTTTAGCCGTTGGCTGCAGGCGGAGAATCGTAGAAATATTGTCAACAATGTGGACAAGACCATCGTCAAAACCACAGACAAGAACGTAGACAAGAACATGGAAAAGGGGGAGTAGATAGTTATGTCAGACACCAAAAACGATACCAGAAATGAGAAAAAAGCTGGATTTTTCCGCCGTATTTTCTCTTTCCTTGGAGCATTAGGTCGATTTTTGCGCTCTGCGCTCAATATACTTTTCCTGCTCTTCTTTATCGCCATCATTGGTAGTTTGTTTGGCAGCAATATACGG
>QNFP01000434.1 GCA_003645535.1 Gammaproteobacteria bacterium
CACTAAATTTATAATTCCACGGAGCTTAACCATACTAAATTTATAATTCCACCGAAACCACAGCCGAACCAGCCATGTCACTCATACTAAATTTATATTTCCACGGAGCGCCATGTCACCATGGCTTCGTGCATGATATACTCATGGCATGGCATCACACATGACACCAGAAAGAGCACGTGCCTCCAGCCTGCGTATGACCAAGATGCAGGCAGAGGGTAAGCTGGTCAGGAACACGCATCAGTGGACGATAGACCACTACGGGCGCTGCACCCGGATCAAGAAGGACGGTAACAGGTGTAAGAAGGAGGTCAGGAAGAAGGGAGACAAGTTCTGCCACAAGCACGACCATCACTATAGTAGACGTAAGCCCAAGGTCAAGTCCTACCGTACCGTCCAGCGCAAGCATCAGTACGAGGTGATGAAGGCGAACAGGGTGCAGATAGCAGCGGTTGAACAGGAGCTGAGTAAGGGAGAGCACAAGCGCATAGACACCCTCTGCTCCCGGTACAACCAGAACATCGATGGGGATGAGTACTATGGAGAGTACGCCAAGGGGCACCTAGAATTATTAAGACAGATGATTTGGCTGGAGGCGGTGGAGCACGTGAAGGGGAGGCTGAAGCTGGAGTATTTCAGGGACTTTGCGCACAAACACAGTACCGGTGACCATGATTTGACTATTAGATTGGCCGATGGCAGCTATGCCACGGACGATGAGTTCACGCTTAAACGTGGAACGAAGAAGAAGTTTGACATGACAGCGGACTTGGGGCCAGACACGACTAAAGCGCGTGCCATTCAGACACGGAAGATGGCACAGGATAAAGACCCCGGGCCGAAACAGGTGACATACGAGGACTTTGAAGATGCTGACGACTAATGACATGATCAAGTTTGGCGAGGAGCTTATGCAGGACAAAGAAACCCCTGCTTCTACCCAAGCCGCCCTCTACCGGACACTGCTGGAGCTGAGAGGCTTCATCGGGGCCAAGGCAACGAAGTCACTGGCCGGGGAAGAGATGGACGGGACTGAGCGGACAGCGGCTCAGATCAGGCAGGAGATCGCGGCGCTGGAGAACCAGCAGCATTAATTGACAAAACGGGTGGGGCGTAGCACAATAGCGGCCACAGCTATTACCTGTATTTAAGATGGCCACTAAACCTACGGCTCCCGTCCGCAGTTACTCGTTTACGTCCAATTCGACGAACAATCCCAGCTCTCAACAGCCGGGTAACGAGCTTGACACTACCTACGACAGTATAATTAACTGGTCAACGCCGTTTGGCGACTGGGTCAGCACCGTATTGACAGATACGGGTGCCTTCAAGCCGGGGGTGGTGGATCAGCAGGCCGTCGACCCGGCCGTGTTTGCCCAGTGGGAGCAGGACATGGAGGCAGCGGCGCAGCCCTATGTCGACAGCGCTGCCGCCAGTGCAGGCGCAGCGGCCTTGTCAGAGACCAACGCGGCCAATAGTGAGGCCGGAGTGGCCGCAGATGCCAGCGCTGCCAGCACCAGCGCCAGCAACGCCAGCACCAGCGAGACCAACGCAGAGAACTCGGCTAACTATGCGGGCAGTCAGGCAAACAACGCTGAAACGTCGTATATTTACGCTAATCTCCGGGCCGGAGATGCTAATAGTGACGCACAGGCAGCCCAGCTCAGTGAGCAGGCCGCGTTCTTATGGGCGGAGCACATGGCCGGGCCGGTCAAGGCAGACGGCAACGGTAATCCTCAGCCAGAGGTAGGCGACGGCTACTATTCGGCCAGATGGTGGGCCAACTACGCAGAACGCAGGGTCAGCGAGGGCGCGGGAGCGGTGCATCAGGAGTTCTACACCACAAATATAATTAACCAGACCGTGCCGTTCACGGTCAACAACACGGACTTTACCGGGCAGAACGACCAACCGGACAGTTTCATACCCATGGACAGCGGTACCAGCTACATCTTTGTGGTTGAAGACCGGCTGTATATGTATATCGGCCCCAGAACGAATACCAGCATCGGCGTCGGTGGCAGCTATGCCACAGTGGACACGGACTTCCAGCAGGTCGGGGTGTACAACCATGAAGACCTTGCGGGCAGAGACGAGCCAGACAGCCATCCGACCAGCGCTATTACAGGCCTAGAAGATTTTATGGCCGGTCACGACCATAGCGAGGCCCAGATCACTGATCTTGACCGTACCCGATGGAAGGGCGCGTTCGTCAACGGTAACACATATGAATTCAATGACATGGCGGTCGAGGGCGGCTACTTGGGTGTGGTCACCGGCAGCGCCACCACGGATCACCTAGAGCCGCAGACCGACGGGCCGGAGGCCGTGTCCTTGGATAGAGGCCTCGCCATGACCGGTAAGACCAACGTGAGTCTGGTCACCAGTGTCACTAGGATGTTGTTTACGAAGGACGGGTACTTGAACGCGGTGTGGATAAGAGTGCCGCTGTACACGCCCACCACCCGTATCAGCCTCACTATTGTTGACCTCATATCCGGGCGCACGGCCAAGGCCAGTAATATACTGGCCTCGTCCGGCGGCTGGGTGCTGATCGCCGCTAAAAGTTTTATTGTACGGGTCGGCTCGCACATAGAGTTCATTCTGGACTATATTGATACCGACGGCGCCCCTCCGGTCACCGGCGGCTGGAACTCATTAATAGGCAGCCCGCCCCCTGCCAGTGCCCAGTTCACAGTCACCAGTGCCACTGATCCGACCGGCATGACCATGAGCTATACCGATCTGGACGGCGGGGACAGGATCACCGAGCTACAGGGCATTAATGCTGACGCCGTGGTAACCATTATCGAGACGGCTGATCAGGAGCGTAGTTTAAGGGTGAAGGTGCTGGCTAAAGACCTCAGCGACCCTAACTATGTGGCGTGGGTGGTGGACACCATTGATACCGGTAACAAAGCGATCAGGTCAAACCAGACGTGCAGCATCGAGATCACACAGGTAGGCGCGCTGCCCTCGCATTACTATGAGGAGATTGGGCACTACACTGCTAATCCGCCCAGCTTTGCGGATGTGGTCACTATTTTATATTTTGATGGCGTCAGTCAGGGCGTGAACAGCGC
>QNFP01000435.1 GCA_003645535.1 Gammaproteobacteria bacterium
TACCTATGGCTATACCCCTAGAGGTTCCGAGTGACTGGGCGTAGGGACCAATGGCAATAGCTATGTCGTTACCTGCCCCTATTACTGCACCTGAGTCAATTCCACTATTCCCGACCCCGATGGCTATAGACTGCACCGCACTAGCGTTTACCTTAGAGTACATCCCGATAGCAATACTATAGTCAGAGTAAGCCTTGCCACCAACCATCGCCATACTACTAAGCGCTTTTACGTAACTTGGAACAACAGTTGAGCCATAATACCCTACACCAATAGCTACGCTACCTGCGCCACTACTTACAGTGGGCTTTATTACGTCAACGCCGTGCCCTATAGCTATAGAATACTTACAACCTTGCCCCACCTTGGCAGACCTACCCACGGCCACTGAGTAATCGCTACCAGACGCATGTATAGTACAATCATAGCCTATAGCTACCCCTCTATCAGAGGCTGATGACTTATTTCCTATTGCAATAGCAGTACTAGCGTAGGCTCTATAACCTAGTGCTATAGAATAGGAGCCAAGAGCTTCTGCGGAGTAGGCATCTGTAGCATGACCGCCTATAGCAATACCGTTGGCTGCTGTTGAGTCAACATTCCGCCCTATAGCTATACAGTCATCACCTGTTGCATCAGCTATTGAGTTAGCCCCTATTGCAATGCAGTGAATATTTGTTGATAAAGTGCCAGCACTTGCGGTATCCCCTATCGCTATACAGCCTACCCCACTAGCATCTGCACTGTCGCCTATGGCTACTGCAATATTTGCGTCTGCTACTGCATCATTCCCAATTGCTATTGCCCAAGAAGCATCAGCTTCAGTGCTTCTACCTATTGCTATACCGTCACCTGCGGTCGCCGAAGCGCTATAGCCTAGTGCTATTGCATACTGTGCACCGGTATAGGCATAAGAACCGGTACCTATTGCAATACAATGATGTCCACCTAGCCCATTACCGGCACTAGCACTCAAACCTATAGCAATAGTACCGTTACCTCCTGCATCTGCCGAATTACCAATTGCTATAGCATCATTATCGTCAGCTAAAGCATTTAAGCCTATGGCCATAGAGCGTAATTGTGAAGCATCAGCCGATGTAGCATCAGTAGCATCACCACCTATGGCAATACAACTAACACCTGTAGCATCTGCATTTTGTCCAATGGCTACAGAATCTGTTGCACTAGCATTAGCTAAGTCACCTACAGCTATTGAATCTGTACCACCTGCTGATGGGCTAGCTGATCCGTTAGCACCTACAAAGTTAGGGTCACCACCTGCCCCGAATGGACCATCAGACAGATCGTTAGAGTCTATCTGAGTACCACCAATCTCAAATTGTGCGCCTGAAGGTATATCAAAATTACCGCTTGAGTCTAAAGTAAATTTATTACTATTTGACGTACCTATAGAAACCATTGTTGCAGTAGATTCGACATTCGGACCAATAGCTACAGAACCAGTAGTACTTGCTAATGTACTATAACCTATTGCTACAGACTGAAGTCCTGATGCGTCAGCGCTTGAACTATCTGTACCGTCACCACCAATAGCAACACTATTACCACCAGTTGCGTCTGCATTAGTTCCTATTGCAATGGCATCATCGCTTGTAGTATTCGCTGTAGCGTTGGTACCTATTGCAATACAATCTGTTGCACCTGCAGTAGAACCAGCATTTGCAGTCTCACCTATTGCTAGGCAACCTGCACTACCGGCATCTGCTGACTGACCTATTGCAATCCCCTGCTGTGCATCTGAAAGGCTACTATAGCCGATAGCTATGCTCCCTGGAGAACTTGCTACAGCATCATCCCCTATTGCAATCGCCTCTGAACCTGTAGCTAATGGAACAGCAGATTGATTTGTACCTGCAAAGTTAGGGTCGCCAGCAACAAATGGGCCATCTGAGAGATCATTAGAATCTATCTGTGTACCGGCAATCTCAAATTGACCGCCAGTAGGTATATTAAAATTACCAGAAACATCAAAAGTAAACTTGTTAGTACTTGAAGTCCCTATATGCACCTCATCACTAGCACTCGTTTCTACGTCATAGCCGATAACGACGGATCTTGCCCCATCTACATAACTTTTTACTCCTATTGCAATGCTACGTAATCCATGCGCACTAGCAGAAGAAGAAGTACTACTTCCACCAGCTATCGCTATAGAAGCCGTACCTGTGGATTGTGCATGTTTTCCTATTGCAATGGCATTATCTCCGGTGCCAGTAGCATCAGCACTGTAGCCTATAGCAATATGGCCTATCTCCGCTGCCGCTGTACCTGCAACAGCTAACCTACCGATTGCAATATTAGCAGCTCCAATGCAAGATGCACTAGGGCCTAAAGATATAGAATCGCTCGAAAAAGAGTAAGAGTTAGTGCCTAAAGCTACAGAACCTGTGCCATTAGCATCAGCTGCATATGTCGCATTAAAACCACCACCAAGTGCCACAGCATTGCCGCTTGCAAAAGAATTTGCACCAATACTTATACCATTATCATCTGCGTGTATAGAATTTGCATTCTCCCCTATTGCAATACATCTGACCGCTGATGCGCCTCCAGCAGTTGCTGACTTACCAATAGCTACACCGTAATATCCTGGCGCGGATGCACTTGCCCCTATCGCCAATGAACTACCATTTGTTGCTGATGCACTTGTCCCTATTGCTAATGCATTAGTCGCTGTTGCTGATGCACTTGGCCCCATTGCTAATGAATCAGTTCCCGTTGCTGATGGACTAGCTCCTGTATCTTCACCTACAAAGTTAGGATCACCACCACCAAATGGCCCATCACTAAGATCATTAGAGTCTATCTGTGTTCCACCGATCTCAAATTGACCACCTGAAGGTATATCAAAGTTACCTGTAGCATCTAAAGTAAATTTATTACTATTTGACGTACCTATCGCAACACCTGCCGATGCTACCACACTGTTTCCTATAGCAACGGCATAATCGCCTGTAGCTTCTACACTTGCGCCAACTGCTACAGTATTATTTGCAGAAGCTAATGAATTTGGGCCTAACGCTATTGCAGAAATACCTGATGCATCTGCACTGTATGCA
>QNFP01000436.1 GCA_003645535.1 Gammaproteobacteria bacterium
CTGTCATCCAAGGCGGACGCCGACGCTGCTTCCACCGTAGACGAGGCGCCCATCCGTGAACGGCTGACAGGGATGGAGGCGATCAACGCCATCGTGCGAGCCAACGCGCACCGGGAGACTGTGGCCGCTGAGTTGGCAGCCAAGCGCAAGGAGTCCGGCGCCCTGTCGGCCAAGCTGAAGGCGATCGACAAGGCCAAGGCCGCAGCCATCTCCTCCGCTGAGTACCCGGTGGACGGGCTGGGCTTCGATGGCGATGGCTACCTGACGCTGGCCGGCGTGCCCTTCGACCAGGCATCCAGCGCGGAGCAGCTCCGGGTCTCCGTCGCGATGGGCCTCGCTCTCAACCCCGAACTGCGCGTCCTGCTGGTGCGGGATGGCTCGCTACTGGACGAGGACAGCCTGCGCATGGTGGCCGAGATGGCAGCGGAGGCAGACGCCCAGGTCTGGGTCGAGCGGGTAGAGGAGGACGACCACGTTGGCGTCCTGATCGAGGACGGGCGGGTTGCGAACAGCGCAGAGAAGGGCGGCGAGTGATGAAGCCCGGCATATACCCCGACCTGGACTTCGACACCTACAAGGCAATCGAAGCCTGCAACAACTCGACTCTGTCCAAGATGGCGATCAGCCCAGCTGACGCGAAGTGGGCGATGGAGAACGAGGGGGAGTCATCCTCTGCCATGGACTTCGGTAGCGCGGCGCACGCTGCGACCCTGGAGATGGACACGTTCCATGACCACTATTGCGTAGAGCCCTCTCTCGAGGGCCGCATGACCCAGGCGGGCAAGGCGTCCAAGCAACCCCGCCGGTCGGCATCGTTCCTGGCAGAGAAGGATGCGATGGAAGCGGAGGGGTTCACGACCCTGAAAGCCGAGGACTTCTGCAAGGCCCTGAACATCTCCGACCGCATCCATCAGCACGACACGGCCGGGCCACTCCTACGCAGGGCAACGGGTACCGAGGTCAGCCTGGGCTGGGAGGACCACGGCGTCCTGTGCAAGGCCCGGGTGGACGCGATGGAGAAGGGCGCATGGCTGGGCGACCTCAAGACCACGCGGGACTTCCCCGGCTTCTACCCCTGGGTCTTCACCAAGATGTGCGTCTACAGGCAGTCGGCCTGGTACTTGCGCGGCGCCAACATCCTGGGGCTGGACTGCTCGCAGTTCTTCATCATCGCCGTGGACAACGGACCCGTCACCAAGGTCCGGTGCGACCGGGTGGACGAGCTCGCCCTGAAGGCTGGCGAGATCGAGGCGGGTGCCCTCTTCTACAACTACAGGAAATGCCTCGCAGCAGACGAGTGGCCCGGTGACGTGCCCGGCCTGGGCGTGGCCGAGATCACAGACCAGCGACTCAACCAACTGATGCCGCAAGAGAGGACCGACTGATATGCAACAGCAGGACTACCGAGGGCCGAGCGGGATGCTCAAGGCCGACAGTGAATGGTTGGGGGTGGAAGACCTCCCGCTCGAGCGCAACGTGAAGGTCACCATCCTGAAGGTGGTCCTCTTCAAGGGCGCCACGTTCGCGGGTGGCCGCAAGAAGGACGGCGGCGCCCTGGTCTTCGACGGCAAGGACAAGATGCTCATCATCAACGGGAACCGGCGCAAGACCATGATTCGCCTGTTTGGCGCCGACGTGTCAGCGTGGTGGGGCAAGACCATCGTGCTCTACATCGACCCGACCGTGACCTTCGGGGGCGTCCAGACGGGCGGCATCAAGATCCGCGACAAGGTAGCGGAGCAGTCCCAGACCGACGCGGAGCAGATGATCCACAGCGATGAGCCGCCCAAGGCTGACGACTACGAGATCGACCTGAGCAAGGGCGAGGACCCCCGCACCTAATGACACCCGCCGCACGATTCGTGTTCTTCACCTACCTGCTGTTCGCGGGGATGTTGGACGAGTACTTGGCGGCGGACCGTCGATACCGTGACGATGTCGAGGCGTGGTATCGGCGGCAGTAGCAACTTGGCATCGGCGTGGGTTGGCGGGCCGGAATCCTGGCTGGCCTGCGTCGGTGCATCTTCTGAGGAGATAGAGATGGTCCGCTTCATGCGACACGACCACCGGGATGAGAACGAGCCCGAGATCATCACAGCCCTGACCGGGCGAGGGTACAAGGTGAAGAAGCAAAAGGACTGGGACCTGGTGGTTGCCAACCCGCGGACCCGTTGCGTCTGCCTGCTCGAGGTCAAGCACGACGGCAAGCACAGGAACGACCAGGACCGGCGGGACGGCGGCCTGACCAAGGCGCAGATCAAGCTGCACATCGCAGAGGGCTGGGCCCCGTTCATCCCGGTGGTGAGGACCATCGACCAGGCTGTGGCTGAAGTCGAGGCCCGCATCGGGCTGGCGATGGGAGTGAGACGGTGAACCATGTGGATGCACATGCCCCAGTCCTGCGAATCGGATCCTGCTGCACCGGCATATGGGGCCTGGATCTCGGAGTCAGCAGAGCCCTCTCCCACCTTGGTGTCGAGTCTGAGCACGTCGTCCTTTGCGAGGGGGAAGCGTTTGCAGCCCGCGTCTGTGCGGCGCGCATGGAAAGCGGGGAAGTACATCGGGCTCCGATTTGGTCTGATGTACGGACCCTTGGAAGCCTCGGGATCGAGGTCGATATGCTCGTCGGGGGCTTCCCATGCCAGGACATCAGCACCGCCGGCAAGGGCGCAGGGCTCGACGGAGAGCGATCCGGACTCTTCTTCGCCATGCTCGACGCCGCTGTGCAGATGGGATGCGGCTACCTCTTCCTGGAGAACGTCTCAGCGATCGCTACTCGGGGGCTGGATCGAGTTCTCGGATCGCTTGCCGAAGCGGGGTTCGATGCGGAGTGGTGCTATCTACGCGCTTCCGACGTTGGAGCGCCGCACAAGCGGGAGCGGTGGTTCTGCCTGGCGTACTCCCAGCGCGGCGCAGGAGCTCGGCTATCAAGAGGGGGAGTCGAAGGACGGCGGGCTCCCGAAGGCGGGGGAGATGATCTACAGGCGTCGGCCGGACGGTACGTTGGTCAACTCGAGCGTGGACTTGGCGACTCAGGTGCGTCTGACATGGCCCACCCCGACGGCGATGACTGGCGGGGCGA
>QNFP01000437.1 GCA_003645535.1 Gammaproteobacteria bacterium
AAAGAGTTACCATCAATGCAGAAACTTTACACAACGCTACCCAAAGATAGTTTCAAAATGCTCGCTCTCCTGAACAAGGACAAAATGACTCTGGCGGATTTCGTTGCAAACCAGAAGGGTATAACTATTCCTATTCTTGATGATGCTAAGAATGTGGTGGGTTCAAAATATTTTTTAACAGGTTTACCTGAAACTTTCATCGTTGATAAACAGGGTATAATCCGTGAAAAAGTTATTGGGAGTGTCCAATGGGACACTCCTGATGCTGTGCAAATGATGATGAAATATATTAACCAATAAAAATATGCACAAAAAACAACCAGAAATACAAAAAATCAAGATCGTTCCATTTGTGCTTTGGACAGCCCCCCAGTATGCCAGGCTGGGAGGCTGGGAGGCTGGATTGAATTGCAGATAATTCAGTATATTAAGCCTCCTTTTAAAACAGGTAGAAGAGTTGTTAATTGTCAAATTTAATGGGTTCCGGAACAATAGGCGATGGTCCCATTAGATCAAACTTTATATTCATTGTATAATTCCGAAGTTCCTGATTAACCTTTTGTATAGTTTCATTTTCCATCCAGGTTGCCCAGGATGAAAAGTCAACAAATTCATATGTTACAACAGCTTGATATGAACCAGTTACAGGTCTGTATGCTCTGAATTCTTTGATGCCTGGAACACTGAACTGCTGTTGCATTGCAGTTTTTGACCATTCAGCATATTCTTCTGCTTTTCCTGGCAGGATATCCCATTTACAAGTATAAAGTACCATTTTATTCTCCTCGTTTTAAAATTTTTTAAACCATAGTTGAATATTCAAAATACAATTAGTTGTAGCCCTCTGGTGTAATTCCCCCGGAAGGCTTTGTTATGGAAACTTTAATGTCACCATTATGAATTGAATATTTTTAAGTTTCATCGGGGAATCCCGCCTTGCGCAATGCGGACAGCACCCGATTTACGTCAGCTTCATTCTTAAAAGGTAATTGTTTAGCATAGGGCTCGATGCTGAATTTGGGATTTATTTTAAGTGCTTTTTTAACTGCAGAATCAGCCTCATCTTTTTGACCCATTGAAATATAACATGCTGCAAGATAAACATGGCCAATCAACAAATCAGGGCTCACATTCAGCGCTTTTTTAAATGTGGTAACAGCTTCATTATACCGCCCCGTCATAAAATAAACGAGTCCCAGATTCTTGAAAGGAGCAGCACCCGGAAAAGGACTGAGTCGTAGGGACTTTTCCCCATACGGTACACTTTCTTCCCATCTGCCCGAACAGCCTAAAATAAGCCCCAAAAGCATATATGCGTCTGACCCGTTTGGGTTGAGAGCAACAGCTCGCTCTGCCTCTGAAAGGGCTTTATCATATTGACGTCTCATAAGGTAGAGCGTGGCTAATAATGAATGGGCGCCATCATGCGATTCATCAACTGCAAGTGCTTTTTGCACCAGATCAAACGCTGGCTGAAAAGATTCAGCACGATCTTTACTCCATCCACGAAACCCTGACGTATTATGTAAATAGCCCAAGTACACATAAGGCCATACAAAATCAGGGTCAATCGCAATTGCTTCTTCGAACAACGGCCTTGCCTTTTCATAATTTTCTTTTGTATGGAGGCAAAAGAAACCTTGTGCCCGATAATGCTTTTCAAGAGATTTCAGGTTGGCCACCTTATTCGTCCAAAGATTGGCCTGCTCACCCTCAGTCAATACTGCACTCATTCCGTTCATGACATTGATGCTTATCTCATCCTGTAAAGCAAATAAATCTTTAATCTCTTTGTCATACCGTGCGCTCCAAATGTAACTGCCGGATATTGCATCAATAAGCTGGGCAGTGATCCTCACTTTATCACCAGACTTCTGGACCCCTCCCCTCAATACATACTGCACCCCCAAATCCTCAGCCACCTGCTTAATCTTCACCGGTTTTCCCTTGTAACGAAATGCCGACTGTCGAGCAATCACGAACAGACGTGGATATCTGGAGAGCGTAGTGATAATTTGCTCAGTTATTCCGTCACTGAAATAGTCTTCTTTGGGATCATTGCTCATGTTATCAAACGGTAAAACAACGATTGAAGGCTTATCAGGCAATGGAAAGGCCATCTTATCAACAGAAGCAGAATTAATCGGGGGCGGGCTGAAATAGATGTTTGAGATAAAAAAGGTTCCAACTATGAGAGCCGACATCACTGCGGCTACCTGCGCCCATCGCCATTTTTCAGGCTTATTTTCTCCAATGATCTTGCCGGCATCTTCAGGCGCCGTCAGGAGCTTATAGACGCGGATGGGATCAGGGATATTCTTGACAGTTTGCTTCCCTGTGAATTGGTACCCAATGGAAAGCTTTCCCTTGACCTGGTCAAAGGCAGTTCCCGATATGCAAATGCCACCTGCTTTGGCAAGCCCTTCTAAGCGTGCAGCAATGTTGACCCCGTTACCATAAATACGGCCTTTCTCTTCAATAACATCACCGAGGTTGACGCCGATCCGAAATTCCATCCTCCTGCTTTCCGGCAGGTCAGCATTCCTGATCTTTATATCCTCTTGTATCTTCACAGCACACTTCACGGCTTCTACAGTACTGACAAATTCAGCAAGCACATTATCACCGGGAGAATCCACAACCCTGCCTCTGTGATCATTAACACATCCGGCAATGATTTCACGGCAGTCATTGATAGCTTTGACTGTCTCTTCCTCGTCCACGCTCATCAAACGGCTGTAGCCTTTAACATCAGCACTCAGAATAGCACTCATTTTCCGATTGGCTTGTTCATCCATTATATGCCATCTCCTTTTTTAAGTTTTATTCCGGAAATCCAGCCTTGCGCATGGCATCGAGAAGATACTGAGTGTGAGCCTGGCTTTTATATTTCGATATTTTGGAAATAAGCGACACCGATAAATTGGGAAATAACTCTAAAGCTTTCTCTGCTGAGGCACGTGCCTCTTCATTACGGTCTAAATATATATAGTTTACGGCCAAATAAAAGTGGCTAAAGGCGTTACCCGGGGCACGCTTCGCCGATTTTTTAAATTCTGTTACTGCATCTTCAAACTGTT
>QNFP01000438.1 GCA_003645535.1 Gammaproteobacteria bacterium
CCCGGCGACGGAAATGGAGAGAGCTGATGACTGAAGCAAAGAAGACTACTGCACAAAAGGCTGCTGACGCTAAACGCAGTATTCAGCAAAGAGTATTTGCCGCAAGAATGAATATGGAGAAATTGGCGCGAACGGCAAAGGGGCAAGTGGGGTCGCACAAGTACAGCTATGTCACTCATGAGAACGTGATCGACTGTTGCCTTGTGCCTCTCATGGAAGAGGGAGTACTGATAGCGCAAGAGGTGAGAGTACATGATGGTGAACAGATGATGAGAACGGCGCTTGTTAACTGCGATGATCCGACTGACTTCATGTTCTCTGAGGCGTATATCCCACGCATTCAAGACCCTCAGAAGATTGGGTCGTGGATGACTTACCTTAAAAAGTATACACTTAAAGGCTTGCTCGGTTTGCCTGATACAGATGATGATGATGGGGCATCGGCGTCAGGGACTAACGCTGGTAATACAGTCGAAAAAAAGAAGGCCGATTACGGCGAGGGTGTGCATGCAGTGACCCCCACGGAAGTCAAGCTAGTAAAAGAGGGTCCAGGAGGGCAGTGGAAGCTATTCGCCATTGATTCTGTTGATGGTGAGTTCACTACGTTTGAACCATTTGTTGCTAACGCTTGCAATAGAGCATCAAAAAACAAAGAATCTATTAACATTAAATTTGAAGAGAAGAAGGGTCGAGTTAATGCGATGTCAGTTGTTGACTAGTCAGTAGGAGGTACTACCGAATAGTTTTCAGGGTGCTGTATACCACAGAGTGCAGTGTAAACATGACGCAAGGGATGGGCGGCGTTATCATTACCATAAGGAGAAGGTATGGGATACAAGAATATTGGCAACGGCATCGAATACGACGATGAGCAGCACAGATACAGGCACGTTGGTAAGAATCTGCCCAGTGTGACTACTATTATTGGACACAGAAGCCCCATACCTAAGTTTCTACTGAATAGCCCAGACTTTCAGCGCTCTATTCAGCACGGGAAAGAAGTGCATGACGCAACTGAGTATCTTGATGCACTCGGTGAAGTTCCGCCGCAGATTCTTGATATGTATAAAACTGATGGAGTGTTACACCGCGCTGCCAAGTGGACTAAATGGCAAAATGAAAATGTAGAGAAGATACTATTCATTGAGCTTGGCATTGTGAGCGCACGATACGGATACTGTGGAAGAGTAGATAGGGTTGCTGTGCTGAAGGATGGCAGAGTGCCGGTTATTGATCTTAAGTCTGGTGATGTATCTACATCAGGCAGATTACAGGTGGCTGCATATATTGAAGCATTTAATGAGATGAAAGTTGAGGTTGATGGTGAAATTATTGTAGCAGATTGCGGCATGGTTATTGGGCTAAAGGGAGACGAGGCAAAGGTTAGCGAAATAAAAATGCTTAAACATTTCTCTATGTTCATTGAAAGACTTGATGAATTCAACAAAGATGTGGCGTATGATACGCACATGGGAGTATAATATGAGTAGTATAATCCACGTACCAGAAGCAGACATTCAGGCAGTTGCAGCGTTGCAGAAGTCCATTGAAGAGATTGATATTATAGATGATAATTCAGCAATTATTATCGGCCAGCTTACTAGAAAAGTTACCGCAATAAATAAGAAAATGAGCGACTGCTTCAAGGAGGCTGCCGGTGATGCAAACAAGAGGCACAAGGCAGTAACAAAAGAGCGCAGTGTAGCGCTTAGCGATGGGACTACTGCGGAGGCAATGGGCAGAGTTAAACTTGAGATGTGGGCTAATGAACAGTACGAGCTAGCCAAAGAGGCTGCCGATAACGGGGCTACGCCCACTAGATTGTTCCCTGATATCGATGGAGTGACACTTAACCCAGTACTAGAGCCTGCTATTGTAAACTTTGAAGCGTTTTGCTCATGGTGTATTGATACTGGCAATTTGCACCTTATTAAGGCCGACACTGCTAGGCTTAAGAAGTATGTAAATTCTGCTGGCACTCAGGCAAGGTCCATTCCCGGCGCTAATGTTAAGGTGCAATATTCTGTCACAATCAGGACTGAGAAATGAATGCATCAGAAAGAATCAGGAACGCATTAGTGAAAGAGTCTATGACTGTTAGGCAATTATTTGAAGAGACTGGAGTGTCTGAGATTTCTATACGTAGAATACTTGGAACAGCAATAGCCTTTGGCGCGATAACGGCAACAAGAAACCCAACGATGCGCTGCCTGCGATATAAAATGACTGATATGTATACCAACGCTTGATTTGCAAATCAATTTATGATATGCTTATTAAGCATTCGGAGAATGCCGTGAACCAAAAAGATAAAGACAAGCTAATAAAATCACTGAATCTCCTGTCATCTGATTACGATGGTGAGATAGTGTCCGCCGCGAAGGCTGCGGTAAGAATATTAAATAAAAATGGCATATCATTTAATGACATTTTCAATGTAACTGTTAATGCCGAAAATAATCGTCCGGCCAATCCGTATAGTGCCGCTAACAATGCAGCAACTTGGGATGCATACTACAATAATCATGCAAAAAAAGAGAGTGGATACGCAAAGGCCAGCTGGTCAAAGTTGGCACTTATGATCCGTGTGCGTAAAATGGCGGAGCTTACTGGCTGGGAGCAAACCTTTATTGAGTCTATAATAGATAGAAGCTACATAACAGACAAGCAATGGTCAGTGCTGCATCGAATAGCGGTTAAAACGCAAGTGTAAAAAGGAGCATGCCTAATGGAGAAAGTTGGAACAGCATTTCTTTTGCAGGCGTTAGGTGATTACGTTTACGCGAGCAAGGAATCTGTTTCTCCTGATGTTATCAGCGTTGTGTCAATAATACTACATCATACCAACAGAGACAAGCAATCGTGCTTCATGTCCGCCGAAAGACTCATGAAACTACTAAGCATAACAAGAATGAGGGTGTTTCGTGCAATAAAAGAAGCCGACTCACTTGGTTTAGTAATTAAGAGGAGGCAGGGCAGGGGCAAACCTAATGTGTATGAGCCAGGAAGGAGCCTCATGGAATACGCCAGTAAATACGCTAGATTATATAAGACTGGAGGTAAGTATGATTTCAA
>QNFP01000439.1 GCA_003645535.1 Gammaproteobacteria bacterium
TAGTGGCATAGATTGGGTTGCCGAACGTGACGGCTATCAGTTTCATCAGGACGATGTAGAAAAAGCACTGGCGGAGGTGCTGGAACTATCCGCTGAAGCCGCGCACAAATGGTTTGAAGAAGCAGAACAAACCTTTAGTGTTTCAGTAGAAAAATTCTGTCACTGGGTAAAAGAATATCTGGCTGGCAAGAACCCAAACCACCGAATCATTTTTCTGGTGGACGAAGTGGGGCAATTTATCGGCAGCGACACCAGGCTCATGCTTACGCTGCAAACCCTGACCGAAAACCTGGGTACCATTTGTAATGGCCGGGCCTGGATTATCGTCACCTCGCAGGCCGATATGGATGCCGTACTGGGTGAATTGTCGTCATCCAAAGCTAACGACTTCTCAAAAATCGCCGGGCGCTTTAAAACCCGCCTGTCACTGTCCAGTTCCAATACTGATGAAGTCATTCAAAAACGACTACTCAGAAAAACGCCAGCAGCCGAGGCGCAGCTTAAAGCAGTCTTCGAGCAAAAAGGCGACATTTTAAAAAACCAGATAACCTTTGACCGCTCAGGCCCCACCCTTAAAAACTTTGACGGGCCAGAGAGTTTTATCAGTAACTATCCTTTTGTTCCCTACCACTTTCAGCTGGTGCAAAAGGTCTTTGAAGAGATCCGCAAGGTGGGTGCTACCGGTGCCCACCTGGCCTACGGTGAGCGCTCCATGCTCGATGCCTTCCAGATGGCCGCAAAGTCGATTGCTAATGAAAGCGTCGGCGCACTAATTCCCATGCATCGATTTTATAGCGCAGTAGAAGGTTTTCTCGATACTGCCGTTAAACGCACCATCGACCAGGCAGGGGAAAACTCAACGCTGGACAGTTTTGATGTGCAAATGCTGCGCACCCTGTTCATGATCCGCTATGTGGATCTGGTCAAAGGCACCCTGGATAACCTCGTCACCCTCTCTATTGAACAGATAGATGAAGACAAACTGGCGCTGCGCAAACGTATCGAAGAATGCCTGCGGCGGCTTGAAAAAGAGAGCCTGATTACGCGCAATGGCGATGAGTTCATGTTCCTCACCAATGAAGAGCGCGACATCACCCAAAAGATCAAAGCAACCGACATTGACAGCTCAGAAGAAAACAAAGAGCTCAGCAACCTGGTGTTTAAAGACTTACTGAAGGACAAAAATAAATTCCGTTATCACCTTAATAAAATGGATTACTCCATTGGCCGCTACCTGGATGGCCACACGCTGGAGGGCCGCTATGAGAGCGATTTGCGCGTAGAAACGGTTTCCCCCTTAGATGCTGACTATAATCAATATTCTGAGGCCGCGTGCATCAATAAAAGTGTTGAAGGCGAAGGGCTTGCGTTGATCCAGTTGCCCGAAGACAGACAGTTTTATGCCGAACTAAGAACCTGGTTGCAAACCAATAAATATATCCGCCTTAATGATGATGGTTCACAGGATGACACCACCCGCATTTTGGCCGATCGCGGTCGTGAAAATCAGGAGCGTAAAAAGCGTCTTCGCCATACGCTAGAAGAAATGCTGCTAAGCGCTAAGGTGTATGCACTCGGTCAGCACCTGAATTTACAGTCCGGCAGCATTCTCACCAGATTTGATGAAACCTGCCAATACTTGCTGGAGAACACCTACACCAAACTCGGCTTGCTTAGCGTATTGCAGGACAACCCATGGCGCGAGCTCAGTGCTGTGCTTATGGCTGACGACATTGCCCAGATAGGTTTGGCGTTAGACGGTGAAGCGGGGAATCCTCAAGCCACTAAAGAAGTTGAGCAATACATCACCATGAGGGCATCTGGAAGTGACCGTATTTTAGTTTCAGATCTAGTCGAACGCTTTTCCAGGCGGCCTTACGGATGGCCAGATGCTGAGATTCTGCTGATTGTAGGCCGTATAGCATCGGCCGGGAGAATCACCTTCCGGTTAGATGGTGGAACTCTGCCTGTGAGAGATGCCCTGGAGCATTTACAAAACTCCCGTCACCGCCGAAAAGTATCCATTCTTAAAAAGCGCCAATCTGATGATCAAATACTGAAACAGGCTCAGGAGCTAACCAAAGAGTTTTTTTCCTCCATGGGGCCCGCCAGTGAGAAAGAACTGTTTGAATTCTATGCGCAGCGCTTTGGCGAATGGTTGGATAACTTGAAGTCCTACAGGAGCAAAACCGATGTAGGCCACTTTCCGGGTAAGTCTGTAATAGAGCAGTCTGTGCTAACCCTCGAGCGACTGCTCGGTAACGATGAAAGCTTTGATTTCTTCAAGGAGGTGGTCGACAAGAAGGATGACTACCTGGATTTAGAAGAAGATTACCGCGACCTGCATGAGTTTTTTACTAACCAGCTTCACACCTGGCAACAACTCCAGCAAGCCTTGCAGGACTTCGGCAAAAATCGACGGGCTCTCGAGAGGGATGAAGAGGCCAGGCAGGCCCTTGCCGAGTTAAGTGGCATTGAGTCTACCCCGGCCCCTTATGGAATGCTCCACAAAGTGGCCGATTTGATCAGTACAGTCGAGGGGGTGAATAAGCAGATCCTGGATGAAAAACGTCAGCACGCCGCAGATCGGGTAGAAGCCAAAATTACTCAGTTGCAGGAAGAGATTGAAAAGAGTGGTATCGGCACACCGGATTTGAGTAATCGACTGTTACGCCCATTACAGGTGGTCAAATCGGAGCTGGAAACAGAGACCAGTATCGCTGGTATTTATATGCTGCAAACCGAAACCGCAACAGAGCGATTTGACGACGCACTGGACGAGCTGGCGAGGGCGATTGAGGAGCAACTGGAGCGTCAGCGCAAGTCGGCAACTGCCCCGGAACCTCAGGAGCCGGGCGTTACAGCGCCAGAATCCGCCCCGGTGCCAACTAAAGTGGCAGCGCCCAGGCCTATTGCTGATATTCAGGTGGCTGGTCTTATGAGCCAGGTCGGAAGCGGGGCTTTTCTGGAGGAAGAAGCAGATGTGGAGCGGTTTATTGAGGTCATTAAACAGGAGCTGTTAGCGGCGGTGCACGCAGGTAAGCGGGTCAGAGTTCGCTGACAGAGCAGCAA
>QNFP01000440.1 GCA_003645535.1 Gammaproteobacteria bacterium
ATATTGCACCAATTTCGCCGTAAATTAGTCTTTTTCAAGATTATAGTTTTTCTAACTTTCGGGTGTTTGTAGCATTGTAGCCTAATCTATAAATGACCGCTTTACCGGCTTATTTGCCCCTCAAGTCAGAAGATTGGTTGTCTCGAAATAGTACAGAACGGTCATTGCTGTGTTGCTACAAACTAGCCATTAATTGCCGAAATACAGGGTTCGTAATGTTGTCCAAAGTACGCCATAAATTGACATAATCATATCGGGCTTCCAATGGCCTCAATTTAGTACATTACAACCAGTCAGATAGCAGGTTGATCGAGTCTGCAACGACTTCCCTATAGACTATCCTGGTATTCATTGATTCCCTGCTTACCTGGATGGTTGGGCGATATTATGCAGTCATCTGAATTTAGGGGGCTGTTACGACTGGATCGTTAATTGTATATTTTATCATTGCCTGATTTAGGACATCCTGATAGACGAATGGGCCGCCGAGGGGCTCCCATCCATCTTCGATTAAATTGAGGACGGTTTCTGAGGTCATTTTGCGGGAAGATTCGCGAATGATTTGGTAGTCAGTTATTTTTTTAGTCATTATTGGTTTCCTTCGTCCGGAATACCGGCGATTCTGCCTCCCGAGGCCAGAAATATCAATGACCGCAATACCGGCACTACGGCCTGAATTCCATAACTTCTGAACGGCAAGTTTGTGGCGACTACGGCCAGATATATCTAACATCCATCGCTAGATCAATTCGCAACTACTATAAATGGAGGCTATATACTCCACTGATTCTCTTCTGCCTTATTCTGATAATCCGGAACTATTTAGCTTTTTCTTTTCTTCGTTCTTTCTTGCGATCGCTTCCCAGTCAATATCATTACAGGCCTCGCATGCCTCCTTATGTACACCCATCCATACCAGCAGAGAATAGACCTTACAGCCGACGCAAAAACCCAGCACGGTTTCCAGCCACATAAAGGCGACACAAATCCAGACCAGATTGGTCGGTATCCAGAATGGCATGTAGTTTTCTGTTGTCGGCAACACCTCACTACCCGATATTTTATTCACCCACTCAGCCAGGGTGTCCGGGTTGAAAAAAACGATACAAAGCGTTATCAAACTTGCGCCAATCATCCAGGCATAACGTTTTGGAACGAGGGGTTTCCAGACGGGAGAACAGGACTTGGCCAGGATAGTACTAAGAAAAATTGTCGGGGAAAGCCTTGAGGTTATGACAAACAGACCCGCAAGCATTTCAAAAAGCGCATAAAACAACACGATAGTTTGCACACTATACTCATAGGTTCGCTTTGTTGCTTCTATCGTATATATGATATTTCCATCCCAGTCTGTCTCGTATGTATCTACGGCCGTATTGACAATCGGCAACCAGTTCGACGTATAAGCCACATCATATAGTGTTAGCCCCATATATAACGGCACCGCCAGAAGCATGCCCGCACGAATACGTACGGCAACATCATTGATGAATAGATCCGACTCAGCGGGGTCACGGAACCAGAGGTTTTTTAACGTATTCAACATATTGTTATCCCTGTATAGACTCTCGAGCTTTACACAACAAAATCACCTGCCATCCGATCAGTATAGAGTATAAACAAAGAAACCCCGGCATTCGGCCGGGGTTAACACTCGTACGACATGATATTAGTATCAGTTAATAAACAGCCGACTCCGCCGCATCATAGCTGATACCACTTTTGGCGGCCTGCTCCTTTACTGCACCAAAGATCTTTTCATCCAGTGAGTCTGCCGCCCCACCTTTGGCTTTCACTTCTCGCTTGATGTAGTCAGCGCGCTCCTGCGCCAGCTTTTTGACTTGCCTGTTTAGCTTCTGGCGCGTTTCTGCCTTATCTTTCAGCAAGGCGGATTGTGCTGCGGGTGCCATGGTCTGGATACTGGCAGGTAAGTTGTCCCGGTCAATCTCATCCAGTTTGACACGACCACTGGCAATGTCATCGACCAGTTCGTTTTCGCCGACAAAGTTTTTCTCACCGCTACTGGAGGCATTAAAGGTCGCTCGACGTGCACGGGACTCAACAGAACTCAGGGCATGCAGTTTTTTACCGGCCTTGACCTTTTCTTGCATGCGCGCCTTTTCTTCCTTATCACCATAATACAGGCGGGTGTCATCCAGCTTCGCAGAAAGCTCGGCAAGCTTTTTGTCATATGGTGTAGCGACGGCAACGGCATTGCCATCCTGTCCTACCTTGAAGTATTCACCCTGCCCCAGGCTGGCGATTTGCTGCCAGCCTTTACTGGTCGCATCGTTGTTACCACTCTGTATGGTATTCACAACAATACCTTTGTTTGCTGCCACCTGCAGTGTGGCTGGATATTTCACGTCATCCTGATAGTCCATATGTGCCGGCGCATCACCTACCAGAAAAACCACCCTGTAGGCATCCTGCTGATTCCAGGACATTTTATGCACGGCGTCATACAGCGCCTGATTGACATGCTCGGGGCCATCACCACCCCCCTGTGCCCTGAAGTCCATCAGCTTTGCATATATGGAGCCCAGGCCGGTTGATAGATCGGTAACCTTCGTGACATAGGCATCACACTTGTCACGATAGGCTACCAGTCCCATGCGTATTTCCGGTGCATGTTCGGCCTGCGCCATACTGCTGGCAATCGACCAGATCTTCTCTTTGGCCGCCTCTATCAGGCCACTCATGCTACCGGTGGTATCCAGTACAAAGACCACGTCTATCTTTGATGCCTGCTGTTCATGAACTATTGGTGGCTTCTGCGGCATCGGCTTAACGATGGGTGGCTGCACCGCACCGATAGACTCCAGTGATGGATACATGGCCACGGTGGCCACGGTTATGCCCACCAGTGTGGCGGCAATCAGTTTATTGGTTTTAGCTTTCATGATGCTCTCCTTAAATAAGACAATTAGTGAGTTGTAGTGGTGGCGAGTTTACGTACCGCGTTTTCTGCTGCCTGGTAAGCAACATCAAAACGGCCATCTTGAACGGCAGGGTTTTGATGCGTTGAGTGACGCTGCCAGTTAGCCGGGATCCA
>QNFP01000441.1 GCA_003645535.1 Gammaproteobacteria bacterium
ATTTTTGTTAAGCCTCAAGGATGGTGACGTCATCAGTTATTCGGAACTCGCCGAGGGGATCGAAAAGCCGCGTGCCGTGCGCGCGGCGGCTTCGGCCTGCGGCGCGAATCGGATCGCCGTGCTGGTGCCCTGCCATCGCATCCTGCGCGGAGATGGCGGGCTCGGCGGTTATCGCTGGGGACTCGAGCGTAAACGCAGCCTGCTCGATGCCGAGCGCGCGCGCAAGGCCCGGGCCCGGCAGCAATAGCGACAATGGTTGTAAGACGTCTATGGTGATCGACCCCTGGTCGGATGCGATGCCATCGAAGACGCTAAAGGGGATTGTTACGCGGCCGGTAAACCCGGTCTCGGGAACAAACGACCACTCGCCTTGCGCCTGGGCGAGGTGCCCTCCATCGCCGCCCCTGATCAGCGAAAAGGTCAGGACATCGCCTGAATCAGGATCTGTCGCCGAGGGACGTATCTTTACTTCCACTCCCATCGGCGTGGAAACGGATTGATCGATGGCCCGGGGTGGCCGGTTATCGATCGTCGTAAATGTACCCTGCGAGAATCGGTAGAAAGATCCCGCATGGACTTCCTTAAGGCCATGGGATCGGACCATGTACCACGCGCCGGGGATTGGGTCGCTGTCGACGTAGCGGTTGCCGTCGTGCAGTTCGGATGGGTTCAGCGCCTGGTAGGGCCCGAATCGATCCGCAGCTCGGTAGATACGGTACTGTGCCCCGGCTTCGCTATCCGCCTCGACCCATTCGAGTTGAACGCCGCCACCGCGCGATTCGGCGCGCAAATTTCGCACCGGTTGCAGCGGGAACGGGCGTAATGTGGGGTCGCCCAGCAGGTTGACCCAGACCGGATTTACCCAGGGGTAAGTTCCTGTCGGCGTGTATTCCAGTGACCCGGGCCCTTGTGAATGCGCGCCGTTATTGACCGTGCGCAAGTGACTGTAGCCAATGGATTTACCCAGCGCCATGTGGTGCAACTGCCATGCCGGTCGAGCGCCCCAACCCGTGGTCAGGACATACCACGGTTGCGCCAGCATGGCTTTCATCGTGTTATTCCGGTTCGAGAAGTCGAGCTTGCCGCTACCGAAGTTGATCGTAAAAACGCCCTTGATCGGTGTCTTCGAAGTGTATTTCGAATACCCCGAGTTACCGAAATCGACGCCAAGCAACCACGGTTGCCGAGTGCCCGCGTCGTGGTGGCCGCCCGACACGAAATCTTCGGGCCCAACGATATTACGCAACGCATCGAGTTCCACGAACAGGTGGTTGCTAGCGCCGTAGGCTTGCCGTAAGTCCCCCAGGCGCCCGTGTCGCCAGTGATGATTCTTGTCGAAGTATCGTTTTAACAGCGATACTTCATCGCCGAACTCCTCACCCATCGCGGAAAAGTCAATCCGCCCGACCTGCATTTCAATGTGATCACTCGGAATGGTACTGTGCCGTAATATCCCCTTGCCATCGTCCAGCCAGACCGCGTTCGTGTCGGCGTAGAACAAATCGGTTTCCAGCGGCCGAACCTGGTGCCCGTCAGGCTGGGACTGCCCGCTTTTGACCACGGGAACATGACCAACCAGGATCAGGGCATGGGGCAGGTAATGGGCCGAGTTGTAACGATCCTGGATCCAGGCGCGCAGTTTGCGCGCGGCTTTTTGATTGGCAACCTTGTCCTTGTCGTTTGCGCGCGGCGCCTTGTAAGCTATGACCTTCCAGCCATCACCAATCAGGTCGAGCGTGAAGCGCGCCAGCCGCGGGGTCAGCTCGTCGGCAAGGGTATCATCCACTACCAGCAGCACTACGCCACGGCTTTCCTCGGCCGGTAGTTTCAAGCCGGTAGTCCAGTACCCGGTTTCAATTCGTTCCTTGCTGGGACGGGAAATTCGATACTCGTAGGCGATACCCGGTTGAACATCCTTATCCTGGTAGATCCTGGCGAAGCCTCGAACCGAGGCATGGTCTTGCCAGGACTGGTTGCCCGTCTGGCCTAAAATACGCCGCTGGATAGTGACACGGCCGACTTTCGAGCCGGCGGCCTTCGGCCAGTTGAACTCGACCCGTTCACCATCGGCGGAAATCTGACCCTCGAGCGGTAGAGAGCGTTGTTCTGCGGGCGCCGCCGAGGTACCCGACACGAGAAAGGCAAGGAAACAGAAATACAGAAATTTCTGCAATAGCTGATAATAAAGCACTGTTGAACCCCGGTTAATCGCTCAAGCTTAATTTGATGGTGCCGTTCGAGTCTACTGTTTGCCCCATCTTTATATACTGCTGGCTTCAGCTATCGGCATTGGCCTGAAAAGCGTGCTTGCTAGTGTATTCACTGGTATGTTTGGCCTTTTCCTGATGCAGTATCTTCTCGCTTAAATTTCATGCTGGTCGAAATCCTCAACATCGTCGCCCCGGTTTTTATAGTCGTCGGTGCGGGTTACCTGGCGGTCAAGGGCCGGGTCATTGGTGATCAGCCCATCGATCAACTGATGAAATTCGCGATCCAGTTTGCAATTCCCTGTCTGCTGTTTCGCGCAACCTCGACCATCGACCTGGCTTCGGCATTTGAGTGGCGCATGTTGGCTGCCTATTATGTCGCGGCGATATCCTGTTTTGCGATTACCTTTTTCATTATCCGGAATTTCTTCGGGCGTCGCCCGGGGGAAGCCGTGGGCGTGGCGTTTGCCGCCCTGTTTTCCAACCTGGTGTTATTGGGCCTGCCGATTTCGGAGCGCGCCTGGGGCGTTGACAGCATGGCGCCCAACTTTGCGCTGGTATCGGTGAATGCGCCCATATGCTACCTGATCGGCATTACCGCCATGGAATTGTTGCGTGCCGACGGTCGTTCGGCCGCGCAAACCGTGCGCACCGTCGTCAATGCGATGTTTCGCAATAGCCTGATGATCGGCATCGGTCTCGGTTTTATCGTCAATATCAGCGGTGTAGCACTGCCCTCCGCTTTGATCGGCGCCATCGATCTGTTGGCGCGCGCCTCGTTACCGGTGGCATTGTTCGCTCTCGGTGGTGTACTGACGCGCTACA
>QNFP01000442.1 GCA_003645535.1 Gammaproteobacteria bacterium
GCAGACAGCCAAAATGGCTTGTTAATGCAGTGGCGGACGGCGAGCCGCTTGAGTCATTTCTTGTTGTTGATAATTAACTGATATAATGATGGCTGTTGGATTAACGGGATTGAAGCACCGCCAGCAATGAATATCAACACTGAGCCGTTACCGGCGATGCTGTGGAGTTTGTTGATTCTCCGCTTCAAACAGCATCGGCCAGTAACGGCTTTTTTATGTGAGTAGATAAATGATTATTAAAACAAAACAGATTCAGCCATCGCCATATCAGCATCGGAGATCCTTTCACGTTGATGATCTGGCGTTAAGCATTCAGCGCGATGGATTGATTGAGCCGATTGTTGTCCGTCGGCTTGATGGTGGCGATCAGTTTGAGTTGATCGCTGGTGAGCGTCGCTTGAGAGCGGTTAAAACATTCTCGGACACCATCCTTTCGCGGGTGGTTGATGCTACCGATATTCAGTCCCGGAGAATGTGCGCGGCTGAGAATATGCAACGGGAGAATGTTTCAGCAGCCGAGGAAGTTGAGGCCATTGTGGATATGGTTGACGCTGAATTGATGGAGGTTGACGAGTACACAGACTTCGGTGACAGCCCGGAGGTGCGGGTGCGGTTTTTGCTGGGTAAGTTGAATAATGATGACAGACACGGGACGGACTTTTTTGCTAATAAATTTATTAGCAAAATCGAAAGCATCTTCAAGTCATTACCCCGTAAGAAAGCATGGCATTCATTCTTTATGAACGATCTCCCACTAATCAAGCTCGACGATGAGGTGCTGGACATTGCTGCGGATAATCAGTTGAATAAGAGCCAGACAAAAGCGGTAGCGAAGATGCGGAGGGATGCACCTAAGGCGTTTAATGCGCTGACTGCTAAGGCCGACAAGAACGGTGTTATTAAGTCGGGGACAGATAGCGATGGCGAGGATGTTTCGCTGGCTGATGTGAGTGCTGATAAATTGATCGATATGGCAGATCAAGAACGGGATGAACGAGAGTCAAGAGAGCAACGCCAGCAACGGATAAAAGAGGCATCCGAAGTCGCTCCGGTTGATAGTGATCAAATAACAATCATCAATGGTGATTGCATTAATGGACTGAAGTCGCTTGCTGATGAGAGCGTTGATTTGATTGCAACTGATCCGCCATATAATATGGATAAAGCCGAATGGGACTCGTTCGGGAGCGGTGAAGATTTCGCGGCATGGTGTGAGCAGTGGTTAGTTGAGTGCAAGCGGGTATTGAAGCCATCGGGATCAATCTATATTTTTGGAATTAACAGGATGCTGAGCCATCTTCAGCGGTGGCTTGATTCTGAAATGGTTTATCGAAACTGGATTGTCTGGGATACGGTTCAGGGCGCTGGTGGTGGGTTATGGGTTAATCGCCATGAGTCGGTGCTGTATTACTCGAAAACTGACAAGACTTATGAGGATAAAGAGTCGATCAAGTTGGAGCGTCACGAAGAGAATATAAGGGAATATAAGGGTAAGACCTATGAGTTTAAAAACCCTTCAAACGTGTGGCGCTTTCCCTGTGTTGACGGCGCAAGCGAAGAGCGCACCGATCACATTACTCAAAAGCCTGTTGACATTATGCGGCGGATTATCAGGGCCAGTGCGCCGATGGGTGGGATGGTGGTCGATCCATTCATCGGGTCAGGTACGACGGCTATCGCTGCATATCGAGAGGGGCGCAGGTTTACCGGATATGAGATTGATAAGCCCATGTCGTTAATCGCTAACGAGAGGGTCAGTAATGAAATATCCAGCTAATAACAGCGCTCTTCATGAAGCGCGGATTTATGCTAATGAATCGATTAATTATACCGCCGACTTTCAAGGGTGGCAGGATGGTCATAAAAAGTATCAGCGAATTTTGACAGGTCGATTCTGTCAGGCATGGCTGACGCAATTAATGATCATCAACAATATTCCATGTACGGGCGATAACTCAACTCCATATACTGAAGATTCTGGCGATCTCCATATCAATGGATGGAATATCGATTGCAAAGCGTCTGTTCATCGAGAGCTTGCTGGTCAAATATCAAGCGCATTCGACAGGCCGGATAATAGTATTGATCTTTATTGTTTTTTTGTTACAGATAAATCTTGCTCATTCATAGAACCGCTCGGGTTTATCGGGAAAAGCAAAGTCATTGAGTCAAGCGCTCGCATCAATTGCGGAGAAACTATATTGGAAACAGGGTTTACGCAGCGATTCAATTATAGCTATTTCGTTGATATGAGTATGGTTAAATCGTTTGATGAGATCGTCGAGTGGTTGAGGCTCAACCCTAAAAGCATGGAAAAGTAACACAACCCGCCACGGACGGCTCTTATAAACTTTTGATATAATATAGCGTATGGATAAAAAAGAGATAGAGCAATGGCCAATTGATAGGTTTATTGAATATGAAAATAATCCGAGAATAAACGATCATGTTGTTGATCAATTCGCCGAGCTAATCGAGCGGTTCGGCTTTCGTGTTCCGATGCTTGTTAAGTCTGATGGCCTTATTGTGGATGGCCATTTCAGGCTTAAAGCAGCGCGAAAGATCGGGCTTAAGCTACTGCCGGTGATTCTTTGCGACGACATGAGCGATGATGAGATTAGAGCATTTCGGTTGTCTGTCAATAAAGCGGCGGAGTTAGCTGATTGGGATATGGATTTATTGGCCGAGGAGATTAAAGCGCTTCAGGATTCTGATTTTAATGTTGAGGTTTTGGGCTTTGATGCTGTTAATTTGATTTCGATAATGAGTGGGGAGGGCGCTGAAAATGATGTTGATGATGTTTGGCAAGGGATGCCTGAGTGCGATAACGAAAATATAAAAGATTTCCAAAATGTTATTATTCATTTTGACAGCCAAGATGGTGTTGATGATTTTTGTCGGTTGATGGGGCAAAAGATAACGCCAAAAACCAAATATTTATGGCATCAGCATTTGGAAAAACATGGTGGGGAGAACAGTGGTTAAATTCCTTAAATAACATTGACTATAGTAATCGTTTGCCA
>QNFP01000443.1 GCA_003645535.1 Gammaproteobacteria bacterium
AACATTTGAAAAATTCATGACAGAGAGTCTTGCTGATATAGAATTAATTCAGCAACGAATGGCTGGCGAATTTGACGCAGAGGGGCTAGCTGGTGACGCTGAAAGGATCGCTGCTTTAATAAATGAGGCCAGAGAAGCAGAGTTGCAAATGTTGTCTCAGATTAAGCAAATGCAGGAAAGCATTAACGCTAATTGGGATGCAATGTTTAGGCAGACTGAGCTTGCTGGGCTTGGCCCGGCTGGCAGTACTGAGATTTTTGCTAATGATCTAGCTGAATCACTGGCCCTTTTGCAGGGCGCTACATCACCAGAAGAAATACAGCAATATTCAGGATCAATGCAGGCTGCCATTCAATCTCTCATGGGACTAATTGGTGAGGATGACTGGAACGATAGATGGCAGGATGTGGCGTCAGGTATACGTGATCCGTTAGGCGATCTATTTGGCGGCGCTGCATGGCAGGATATCTTCGATGCTACTGGGTTTGATTTTGATTCATTTGAGGGGACCACACGCGAGGCGTTTCAGGCTATTATCACAGCCATGAAAGAGCAGACAGATGCAGCGTTCGGCGGTGCTACTGATAGAGTAGCAGCATGGGCAGACGCAATAGAGCAGGCTGCGCTAGATACTGCGGCAGCATTGAACGATCTTGCGGCAGTAATGGGCGAATGGGTGGTTACTGCAACTGATCCAGTGGTTCCCATAATAGACGCGCCGCCAATCATTGATCCCATTGCGTTAGATTTAATGAATGCAGACAACGCAATACAGAATGGAATACTTGAATCATCGCGCATGACCAACACTTTAATGAGTGACTTCATTAATACTCCTCCGGTCGTAGAGATAAATATTGATGGCACACTTGAGCCTTTAATTGCATTGATTGACATGAGAATACAAACAGCGGGCGCTGGAGGGGGACCATGAGTAGAGGTCTTACGTTAGAGCAAATAGAAGTTCTTGCATTAGAGTCAACTAAATTAAAATTACTAGTTGAGATTATTCATAATGGTCTTGAATGGAGATTCTGTACAGGCAAGATTGGCGCCAAGCTAGGTGGCGACCTATACCTTTCTAGGGGATTGCGAATGTCCGCGTCATCCTCTGGTAAATTAGATGGCATACACATGACTGTAGAGATTGACAATAGAGATGATCTACTCAGTTCTGAACTTGCAATTTCAGGTGGGCTTGCTGGAGCAATAGCAACTGTTACATTACTTACTACAATTGATGGCATATCCAAAGAGCCTATTACGATAATGCGTGGCGATGTTACCAGATGCCTGATTGCTGATAATTTAAAGATAGAAGTTGGTCCATTGAACAGAGGACAGAAACAGTCTGGTTTACTGAAATGCTCCAGAATGTGTCCGTACATTTATAATGGCGATTTATGTGATGTGGCTCCTGCTGATTTTGCGTCGTACCCTGAATGCAGAAGAACTCTTGAAGACTGCACTGAGCGTAATAATGAAGAACGATTTGGTGGGTTCATTTGGGCACTTGATGCTGGTGAAAGTATTATGGTAGAAGCTGCGCCTGTTAAAGTTGAGGAATCTAGCGCGTCTAATTCCGGTGATGGGTTTCTTGATTGTCATAGTGGTAGATTTGTTACCATATTACATGCAGATGGCACTAAAGAGAGAGTTGAAATGCGCTGTGACATTGAGGGCATGAACGAAGGCGGGGATCATACGGATGGATACTATACTGATCCGTGGGAACTGGTTATAGACGATTTAACAGAAGCGCAGGAGGAATCATGAGTGAGCTTGATAAAGTATTGGTTTGGCCTCTTAGTATTAGGCCCGTGAATAAGTTATCTAATGCTCCAAAAACTGGCGTTACTGTAGCCAAGTACAGGACTGGCGCAGAAATTAGGCGCACATACCAGGATGCTCCACTCGCCTCATTTAAGGCTGTGTTTTTTGCGTCACCACTGCACGAGAGTTACGAAGATGACATGGTATGGTTTAGGGCCATAGAAGACGGCATCGGATCATTCTTGTTTATGAATCCCCATCAAGACTTTTGGCTTAACGATGTAATAGGCATTGGCGATGGAGTGAGGACTACGTGGGTTCTGCCATACTTGAATTGGCTAGGCACTCCTATCATTCATTCTGGTAATGAGCTGATTTCAGACTTGACAATTTTTAATGATGGGCCAAATCTTCTTAATTTTAATAGCAGTATAGCCAATTGGGATTCCGGCGACATGGAAGCAGAAGTTGGAACTGTTGCCGGTAAATCAAGATCATATAATGGTACTGGGCGTTGCTATAATAGAGGCAATGTTTCTGTAGTGGTTGGGGACATTATGTTTCCTGGCAACACGTCAGTTTCAGCCAGCGTTTCCATTGCTGACGGTGATAGTATAAATGGAATAGCTGACGTTAGGGGAGATCCAGCCGTTTCTTGTCATGTTATTTTATCGCTAGACTCCGGTCTTGTTAATGGCTCTGCTGTGAGTATAAGTGAATCAGAATGGGAAGAAGCTATTGCTACTACTATTGCGTCTGGTAGCAGGACACTAGACGAAGTGTCTGTATTTTCTGCATCAAGTTCAGACAGGACGCATTATATTGGCGCACTTGGAATTACTCGTGGCGATCTAATGACATGGTATCCAGGCAGTGTACGTATGCCTGTTGTGGTATTCGATTCTCCTCCTGCTTTAGGTGCAGTTATCAGCTCTAAGGTAGAAAAGGCCAATAGAATGCTTAAGGTGACTGCGAGATCAGTTTCTCATGCGATAGATCCAGACGGTAACAGGTTTATTACAGTTACTTTAGATGAGGCACCATAATGAGGGTAACATTTAACGCTGGTGTTGGAGATGTCAGTAAGAAAACAGCGCTCCAAGGGTCCGTGAGGCCCGTTGATCGACCGCCCACAACGACTGGCCTGGGAAGCTCCATAACCGGGCCTGTATCGTCAGCCAGCGGCGGTGGGACCATCCTCGGGGCTACTATTCCGGTCGCTTACGGGTACAATAAATTGA
>QNFP01000444.1 GCA_003645535.1 Gammaproteobacteria bacterium
CCCGAGGTCCTCTGCGATGCTCTTCCGCTTGTCGCTGGAGTGCATGCTACAGCGGGGGTACTTGATGCCGTCCTTCTCGAGGATGGTTGTGACCTTGCGCCCACAGAAGGATGAAGTCATAAGCTCGTGGTCCTCGTGAAGGATCTCGAACGTACACTGTGTCATGGGGTCTGCCCACAGAAGATACATCGCTTCGTGTACTGGTGCGCTCCTGTCTGCGAGGCCTTGTCGGTGCAGACCCCCTCTACCTGCTCGCCCTCGTGTGAGACTAGTGCTACGTAGTGATCAGCCAGCAGGGCCATCGAGATGAGGTCGGTCCTTAGCTCCCCCAGTGATTCAAGGGGGACATCGGACCTAAGTGTAGCGACTATCGCCGGGAGGGCTTCGAGCCATGGGCCCTCAGAAGGGCTTGAGGCAATCGGTGCAGACATCGGAGGCGACTCGGTGTCCTCCTCCTGATGCTTCGCAGGCTCCGTACTGGCTGACGGGGAGTTCGGTGTCGAAGGAGTTGATGTACTCTTCGTTTTCCGCGACGATCTTGAAGACCCAGTACCAGTCTTTGAAGTTGTCTGTTTGGGTGGCATGGATGATGACCTCAGTGAGAGATTTGCCCTTCAATGCCCTGGGGATCGTTGGCCGCTTTGATAAGGGCGGTTCCGATCGCAGGTGCGATAAGCCTTGGGATGGGGATGTCGACGTTGACTGTTGCGTTGTCATCGTTCTCCTTTACGAGTTCTTTGGGGAGAGTGACTTCAAGGTGCATCCTCCCCCCAGCCTCCATCGTGATGACGATGGCAAGTTCGTCCATTTAGGCCTTTTCAGCCCAGTAGTAGGTCCCTCCATCATCTCGGCGGGAGCGGGATCGCAGTCCACGCTTGATGAGTGTCTTGGTGCTGGGATGGTACTTCTTGTTGGTCGAGAAGATCATCTCCCCATTGAGCATCTGCTGGGTGGCCTCGGCGATCTTGGCACCCTTCCCGCTCGTCTGGGGATCGAGGGTGCGAATGACGCTGGCCCTGTCATGGTCAACGAGGATGTAACGGGGGTCGTTCATGAATTCTCCTTCGGGAGGTGGGTGATGTGGGCCAGTCCGCATTCTGCGTCCGGGCATACCTTGATCTGGAGCGTGCAGTTATTGCAATAATCCCTTACGGCCGACATGAAGATATCTCTGGTCGTGCGTGCTTCGTTGCGCTCTGCAAGCAGTCGTGCAGTCGTGCGCTCGTGTGAGCGTCGGTTACGAGCGCTGCTCTGGCACTTGGTCTGGCAGTAGCGCTGGCCCTTCGCCCTTGTCTGGATCTCGAATGTCTCGCCACAGTGCTCGCAGTTCCTGCGTATGGATGCGAGTGATCGCAGACGCGGTTCCATGAGTACGTCCGCTATCTTTGCCGCGTTTACCGGGACGGGCAACTGGGTGTTCTTCTGCTTTCTGTAGTTGCTGATCGAATAGGTAGAAACGCCAGTCTGCTCCGATAGCCAGAGCGTCGTTTGCCCCCGCTCCTGAAGCGTCTTGTTCAGCAAGCGGGAGAACAAGATCCTCCTTCTGCGTAGGTCCGATCTGAATCTTGAGCCACCATCCAACGCGGAACTGCCAGACCCAGAGTTCTCGTCTTCCGCTGGGAGGGAGTAGTAGCGACCTGATTTGGATGATGTCGGCGCTGAAGTCTCCGGGGCGCTTGATGAAGGACTTGGTTTGGATGTGCCGGTATACGTGTTCGTTCCACGCAAGGACATCGGTCTTTCCTTTCGATCCTGCGGCCCGCATCGTGACGTAGCCTATCTCTTCAAGGTCGCTCTGGCAGTGGTACTCAGTGTCCCTGCCTCTGTTGTAGTTGGTCCTCAACCGTCGAATCCGAAGACAGCGCGATCGTTCTTGTTCATGAGACGGATGGTTCGGTTGAGCCCGTCATGGTTGAGATCTTCTTCGATTCCGTACCATTCCATTCCCTTTTCGCGGAAGACGCTTCTGATGTCTTTCAGTTCTTCGCGGGTGAGATATGTGAATGAATGAAGGTCGCCGTCTTCTCGCCAGCGTTCGGTCTTCCAGGATGTGTTGTCGGGTAGACCTCGTGGTTCGATGATGGGACCACCGCCTCGTACTCCAGCGATGAGTCCGAAGAGCAGTGAGGCGCGCCACCAGTAGACCTCGGCGATGGCTTCCCAGCCGTGGTCGATCGAGGTTTCTACGATGACGTGAGTGTCAACGCCCATCGGGATCTCCTTGCTTGGCTGGAGTATCACGTTTCGTTATACGAGCCTCGTGGGCAGCGAGAGTCTCATCGACTATCGACCACGGGATATGGTCTGGATGACCACCGGGCCTGAATGCTTGATGCACCATCCACAAAGCACCACGCAGCGCCGTAGCGTCGGCTTCTGCGGCGTCACGCTCGATGCACCGTTGCCACGCATCGTCGCCAGCAGCCGCATACAGCGGACGCATCTCTGCCAGCGCAGCCTCGGCCTTGTCTGCTCGCTCCTTCTCGGCGTCACGCTCGGCAGTCAGGGCTGTGGCCTCGCCTAGAAACTCCTTGACGGCTGACTCCGACATCGTGAGGGCGTTTCTCAGTTTGTCACGCTCGTGCTTGTATTCCAGCCACACTCGTTCCTCTGGGCCATTGCAGAGCAGAGCGTTGAGGTCATCCTCGACATGCGCCAGCACGTCTGCGGTCTTGTCTGCCCGCTCCTTCTCGGCGTCTGCCCTGTCGGCTTCGCGGATGACGATGACATCGCAGGGCCACGAGACAGGCTGCCATGAGTTGCCGAACGGCTTGATGCAACGTGAGCAACTTCCTCCTACGTTGCGGTGCCGTGAGCGGATGGTGTCAGAAGGTTCCGACATAGACTGGCTCCTTTCTGGTTGGGTCATAGGTGGTGCCGTGCTGGATGACTTGCTTGCTTGATGCAGGGCACCAGCCGATGCCCTCCCACAGCGAGATGCCAAGTGGGTGGTGCGGCCAGTAGTTGCCGCGAGCGTCGATAGCCTTTGAGTTCATGCAGTCCTCG
>QNFP01000445.1 GCA_003645535.1 Gammaproteobacteria bacterium
ACAAAAGCCTGAGCGCCCCGGTCAACCAGGCGGCGCACCACATCGCGGACGTTGTCTTCGTCAACATCAAACACCACATCGCCTTTGTAATCGACCCGCTCATCAATGCCTTCAATCATTGATCGGGGCACAATGGGCACCGGGCGTGTCGCTGCTGGCAAATCCTGCTGTTCTCTATCGCTAAGGCCATCGCCATACCCACGGGCGCGCATCAGCGGTACCGAGAATTCAAAACCAGACGTGGTTAACAAACCCACCTGAGGGCCTTTGCGCTCAATGAGGGCATTGGTACCCAGTGTGGTCGCATAGCGCACCGCGTCGACCGAGGACAAAGTCTCCTCGACAGTGAGGTCAAGCTGTCCACAGGCGTCTTCGAGAGCTCCCATAAATCCGGAGGCCAGGTTGTGGTGCGTGGTCAAGGCCTTGCCTTCAGCACGCCTGCCATTAAAAACCAGGAAGCAATCGGTAAAAGTACCGCCGATATCTACACTGACGCGTCTCATCTCAGAACCTTCACTCATGGCTGACCCCCATTGCTTGAACCGCCGGCAGCGTCACTATGCCGGGCTTTAAGCGCATCGATATCGAGCTCAATATCATTGAGTGTCAAAGGATGACCTGGCGGCAGATATTCTACTTCCACCTGGGCCGCACACTGAGGACAATAATATTCAATGATGCGGCACCAGTCAGGGTCGGGCGCGTAGGTGAAATCGTATTTATCTGGATCAATGACCGGATCGTGGATATCACTGGGTTCGCGTTCGTAAACTACCAGGCCTTCTTTATAGGGTCCCCGTGCGTTGCCCAGGTTCTGATCGCAACGGCGGCAATGCCAGGTTTCTTTTTCAAGATCGATGGCGAGGTATTCGGTGATAGCGATCTTGCCATTTTCGATGGTGACGCCATTCAAATCTGGCGCGGTTGTGTTTTCTTTGCTCATGGCTGTTTTGTCTCCGCTCATGGCTGTCTTATCTCCGCTCATGGCTGCTTCTCCACTATCAAATCACCGTTGGTAGACACCTTGAAAGACCAATCTGGACGGATCAGGCAAGTCAGGTAGTCATCCCGAAACAATGCCGGCCCAGTACCCGAATCACCAGCTTGTGCGGCTTTTAATGAATAGACTGGCAAGCTCATCGCTTTCCCACCCAAATTAATTTTTGCCTCACCAGTGGCAGTAGCAGCTTTGCTAGCAGCCTCGGCACCGGGAGCAAGGTTCAAATGTTGCAAGGTATGTGTGGCCGTCAATTGCAGTGCAGCGTCATCCACATCTTTGGCCATGCTGGCTACAGCGCCGGATTGATACACCTGGGAACTCAGACGACCTTCGTTAGCACCAAGCACCGTGAGATTTTCGGTCCAGCTATCTTGTTCAATACCTTCACCGTACATGTCGCGCTGAGCACGCTGGCGCATCTCCGCAAGCGCCACTTCTTCCCCTCTCGCTTCCACTTCAGCTACCGGCACTCGGTAATGATGGGAGAGGTCACTAAAGCCAATGCCATAAGCGCTAAATACTGACGAATAGGCAGGGATAATCAAGCGCTTGAAGCCACCGGCTTCGGCAATGCCATTGGCATTCATGGGGCCGCCACCGCCAAAGGCCAGCATGTCGCTATTGTTAGTATTGAGTTTTCGTGAATCGATAATGTCCTTCATATGACCGGCAATTTGTTGCTCATAAGCGCTAATCATTTGATCGACAGCGACTTCGAGAGAGACGCTTAGCGGTTCGGCTATTTCCTGCTCAATAACACTTTCAGCCAGGGAGCTATCCAGCTTTATTTCACCACCCAGATAATTATCGGAGTCGATAACGCCTGCCAGCAAGAGCGCATCGGTAATCGTTGCAACACTGCCGCCACGACCAAAACAGGCAGGCCCAGGGGCCGCACCAACACTTTCTGGCCCAATTAAAATTTCGCCGTTTTCAACACGGATAATTGAACTGCCGCCATAACCGATACTGACGATATCGCCCATGGCCAGGGAACTGGGGATTTCCTCATCGCCAATCAGGCCGTGGGCCAATTCGGTCGGCGCACCATCAATCACCGTAGAAATATCTGTGGTAGTGCCACCGATATCCATGGCCACCATGGTGTCAGCCTTGTACAGCCCCGCATAAGCCACGGCACCTTCCATACCGCCGCGAGGACCGGAACCATAAGTTTTGATAGCTGTAGTCTTTGCTACCCGCGCCGAATCACCGTCGTTGCGATAAATGAGCATGGGGCTGGCCAGGTGGTTTTGCTTGGTTATGCGCTCAGCACCGTAGAGGAAATGTTCCATGCCCGGATGCAGGTAGGAGTTCACCACCGCCGACAACAGGCGACGACCATGATCCTCATCACGCACCAGTTCGTGGGAAAACAACACCGGGATAGCACCCAGTAAATGCCGCGGATAACGCTCTAGCACGACATCTTTGACCAGGGATTCTTCTTCTGGCGAGGGCAATGCCACAACAATGCGGGACACGCCGTGGGATGTCAGCGTGGTAAAACCCGCCATCAACTCCGCTTCATCGACATTGCCCGCGTTAATACGTAACGCCACCGGTGCGCCGGGTACCATGGCCTGCCACAAGCCACTCTGCCCGAGTCTCTCTGCGGCGCCATAAAGTGACTGCTCTTCACCCTGAGCGACCATCACCCCAACCGGTGAGCCTTTGTGCTCAACCACAGCATTGGTGCCAGAAGTCGTGGAGTAGCGCAGATGATCGGTTTCACCCAGCAGTTGCGCCAGGTCTTCCGAGCCATAAAGCTCCTGAGACAGGCGGGTCAAAGAATCCACAAAGCACTGGCTAAGATCGTGGGGGGTGGTTGGCGACTTGATATGCGCAACGCGCTCACCGTCGGTGGCGAAGGCATCAGTAAATGAGCCTCCGTTATCGATATTAACTAATAAACCCATGTAGTTTTTCCTGCTGCTGTGAATCAATTAGATATTTTTTTGGCTAAGGAGGCTCTGATCAAGTCCAATTATTTTATGCTGGCC
>QNFP01000446.1 GCA_003645535.1 Gammaproteobacteria bacterium
CTTGAGCTGAATTAAACACAGCATCTAAATAAAACCCCATAAGCATTTTATGGTTTTCCATATAAACTTCATGACTTGGATGTATTCCTAATAAGCCTTTGGGTAGTTGATCAATTTCTTCAAATACACATAATGGATCGCTAGAATATCCAAATTGAGTCCCCCTATAAGGATGTGGAAGAACAAGCTCATCGGTTTCTTTGTTTGGTTTTTGGGTAGCTTTAACTACTGTTTTTGCTTTTACCGCGCGAGAATCATCACCCAGTGCGGGGCTCACAGGCTTACGCTTCCGTGCGTTCCGCTTCGGACTGGCGGTATTCGTATCCACGTCCATGGCCATCCCTCATCTTCTATTATTTATAGAGAGTATCTATTGCCGGCCGACCAGATTAACCCAATCAGCCATCAGAATACAAGTTCTACGGTAATAGTTTTTGCGGGTCAATTGGCTTGCCTTCTTTTCGAATTTCGAAATGAAGCTTAACCGTATCAGTACCTGAACTGCCTTTTTCCGCGATTTTTTGCCCCGCTTTTACCCGATCTCCCTCCTCCACAAACAAACGGTAATTATGGCCATAGGCACTGAGATAAATGTCATTGTGTTTAACAATCAACAATTCACCGAAGCCCACTATTCCAGTACCTGCATAAACAACTGTGCCTGATGCAACCGCATAAATAGCGTCGCCCTTCGCACCTGAAATATCAATACCCTTGTGCACTGTAGAGGAATAGCCGCGAGTAACTTTTCCCTTTGTTGGCCAGCGCCACGATGAAACTTTTGTATTGGCCGTGGCTGAATCCCTGGTCGGAGCTTTGGGCTTTGTTGCAGCGACAGTTTTCTTTGACGCACTGGAGCCGCCTTGCGATGTCGTGGCTGCTGTTGACCTGGCTACAGTCTTCTTTTTCGGGAAAGGTTTTTTCAGGTAAAGTTTCTGGCCGGGATAAATAGTGTAGGAGGGTGAAATCTCGTTCGCTGCAGCAATCGTTCGATAGTCCAGGCCATAGCGCCAGGTAATGGAGTAAAGGGTGTCACCGCGCTGGACGGTATAAGTAGAAGGAGCAGAAGCGGGCTTCATGCGGCGATCCTCAACAGGAGCGCGATAATCACTTCCCCCACAGCTGGCCAGGCAGCACATCATCAGGAAGTAAATAAGAAATCTGGACACAACAACCCTCAGGCAGGCGGCAACAATTTAATCCGGTTTCCGCCCCATCTGGATTCAATAAACCATACAGCTAAAAAACCCACAACCATAAGTGTAATGCAAAGCACAACTGTAGGGTCCTGCCCAGTGACACTAAAGTACTCGGCGGGAAGTACAGGAAGCTGCTGTGCCGGTTTCAACTGGCCGTGACTGCCAACAACCCAATCGAGTACTTTTTTCCACGGCCATACAACAGCCAGGGAACCAAAAAGAAAACCTGTTAACAGCGCCATTGTTTCTTCATGTGCACGATGTAACAACCAGTGCAGGAAACGGGAAAAACACATCAGGCCCGCAGCCGCACCAGAAGCAAACACCAGGATAAACATCACATCTAATGACTTGAGTGCCGAAAGAACCGTGCCATACATGCCCAGCAAAACCAATATAAAACTGCCGGAGATGCCCGGTAGTATCATGGCGCAGATCGCGATAAAACCCGACAAAAATATTGCAGCGAACCCGAGATCAAAATTCATAACAGGCGATAGCGCAACCCACAAGGCAGCCGAGACCCCGCCCGCCAGGCAAAGTGCGCGCAGCACTGACCAACGCTCTATTTGTCGAAGTAAAACCAAAGCGGACGCCAGCACAAGGCCAAAAAAGAAAGCCCATAGGGGAACGGGATAGTCCTGCAGCAACCAGGAGACAAGCCTGGCCAGTGTTAAGATGCTGGTGGCAATGCCCAGCAACAAAGCTGACAAGAAACTACCGTTGACGTGGGACCAGGCCTCTCTAAACTGTCCGCGCAATACCAGCTTCAGACACTTGAAATCAAAGGAACGAATGCTGGTTAACAAAGTGTCATAGATGCCGGTGATGAATGCGATGGTGCCACCGGATACACCGGGCACAATATCGGCTGCGCCCATTAGTATGCCACGTAGAAAAATACCCAGGGTCGACATGGCTCTACCTCACCGTTCCGCTGCATAAAGGAACAAAACGCACAGCCTCTACAATTTCCGTTTGAAACCCCTCCTGGGTTCTGGTCACAACTTGCAGATGCTGTTGCACTCCTCCAACCGGAATAACCAATCGCCCACCGCTTGCCAATTGACGCAACAACTCCTGGGGAATTTTCTCGGGCGCCGCAGTGGATATAATACCGTCGTAGGGACCTTTTTCTTCCCAACCCATGGTTCCATCCGCATGTTTTGTCTGGATATTGTAAAGCTTCAACTGACGTAGTCGTTGCCTGGCCTTGTTCTGCAGCGGCTTGATTCGCTCGACACTGTATACACTTTCCACCAATTGGGCGAGCACCGCCGTCTGGTAACCCGAGCCCGTGCCTATCTCCAGCACCTGCTTTAGCGGCCCGCCGGCCAGCAATAACTCAGTCATTCGCGCGACAATGTAAGGCTGGGAAAGCGTTTGCTGGTGACCTATGGGCAGGGAGGTATCTTCGTAGGCGCGATGGGCCATGGCCTCATCGAGAAACATATGGCGCGGGGTGGTCCGGATAACGTCCAGCACAGCCATATTTTCAATGCCCTGCTCTATCAGGCGCTGTATCAGGCGCTCGCGCGTGCGCTGGGATGTCATACCAATGCCCCTGAGCTTAACTTTATTCACTGCGCTCAATTTTCCCTCTCGCGTTTAACGTCGTTATATTGCACCAGCTCAGCTACCACTGCCGTGGCATAGCAGCCGGTTCCCAGAGCAAAGTCCAGTCGTAAACTGCCATCATCACAAAACTGCCAGTAAAAGTCATCAAGCAGCGCCCTGGCGGGTCTATAGGCGAGATCCAGACCCATCCGTTCCAGGAAGCTGCCTATTTCAGCACCGTCGGCA
>QNFP01000447.1 GCA_003645535.1 Gammaproteobacteria bacterium
CATGTCCCGGTAGTCCCGGTACGACTCGGAGTCCTTGCCCCACATCATCTCGGCTTGCTGGAGCCTGCGGTCCTTCTCGTCACGGACCTCCTGAATCCTCGTCTGGCCCTGCCGGTACGACAGATACAGGAACGCCTCAGCAGCCGTCAGCTTCTGACGATCACCCTCTTCGATCTGACGCTGATACTCCTGGCTGGAGAACTCTTCACCGATGTCGATCGGCATGAAGGCACCCACCGTGTACGGCATCAGCCCCATCTCGGTCGGGTGCGTCTTCGAGAAATCGTACCCGTCGTCACTCATCGGGCGTTGCAAGACCCCGTAGGACTTGCGAGCCACCATGAGCGGGTCCTCGCCGTACCAGTCAACGATGGTGGCAAGAGCCGCCTTCTCGTCCATGTGTCGATTCAGGAACCCGTAGTCATCAGCGACTGCGGTCATCTGAATCACACGCTCGGTGCCCTCCGTCGTCGTGTTGACAAGCTCCACCACAGCCTTCGGCTGGAGCGGTGCCACCCACGACACCAGAACATCGACCCACCCGTAAGTACCGACGATGCGCCTGGCATCATCCATCAAGGCTTCCATCGTTTCACGGTTCGTCGCAATGTCCGCATACTTCGGATCACCGGACGCAAAGAGCGTATTCGCAACGTCGATCGTCATCGAAGCGAACCGCTCGTCGTGCTCACCCGCTGACGCCTGCGCCCATAGCTTCTTCAGATACGTTGGCAGCAGCATGTCGGTCACGCCCTGGGCGTCTACCTCGCCGGGAGCGAAGGAACCGAACACGGCCCAGTCGATGACCGACTGAATCGCCGTGCCCTCGAACGGCCTGATCGCCGCTGCGGGAATCTGCATGTACGGCCCCATCCCCGGAGCCAGGATTGCCCTGGTGTCGGAGAAGTCGATGAATCCGAGTTGGTTCATCGAGGCTGTGTTCTTGATCCCGAACCCCTCAGGGGTATTCATGAACTCGGTGGCGATCGCAGCGCCCGGGAACCACTTGAACACCCGCTCGCCACGTTCGTTGGTCTCAAACCAACCGGCACGCTCGGTACCCATCGTGGCCTGCTGGATGCGGTGTAGGTTCTTGAACGGACGACCGAACTCTTCAGCCTTCAACGGGTTGAACAGCTTGCCCCACCTCGTCAGCACTTCCCACCACGCATCAGCGAACGGGAAGACCAGCTTCGATGCGTCCGCCCAGTTGCCACGCTTGGACAGGTCGAAGAACAAGTCCCTCGTGTCCTCGATCGCCCTCGTCACAGCCACGTTCTCGATCTCATCGAGCGTCAACTGAGAGGCAGCCACCGCAGCGGGCTTCCGCTTCGTGTGACCAGACAGCCGGTTCGACCGCTCGATGAACTTGTCGAAGTCGGCCTTCGGGATACCGGACTTTGTCGATGCCCGTCGAATCTCACGCTTGATCTGAGGCGTTGCGTAGATGTAGTAGTCCGCAAAGACTTCCCAGGTACGCACCCTCGAGTACGGGTTCCTGGCAGCAACCAGGGACGGCTGAGAGCCGAGCAGGTCGAACAGGTTGTCGATGAAGCGGGTGGACATGCCGTCCAGCCGATCCGTCTGCACCGTCGATGGGCCCTTCACCCGTGCGGGTGCTTCAATGTCACCAGCGAACGCCTCATTACGAACGTAATCAGTCAGATCCTCGAAGTCCTCTTTGGTCATCTCGTTGAAGATGCGGGGGACGTCACCGGACTCTTCCATCTCCGTGAACTTGATCCGCATGTCGTCAGCGTTGAGTGTCCGCATCGCCTTCGGCTCATACTTGAACGGGGTCTGCGCTGCGTTGACCGTATCGACCTTCTTGATGGCATCCAGCATGTTGACGTAACCCTCGGGGGAGAGTTCCGCCTTGTTGACCAGGATGAACGTCACCCTGTCGCTGGACTCCGCAACCATCCTCGACGCATGGCCTGGGTTCGTGTAGGCGTCGTAGTAGCCGGTCGCTGTGTACGCATCGAACTCGTCGGTCGGGATACGGACGATGACCGAATCCTCGATGTTCATCCCCATGTCTTCGATGATCTTCGTCATGGCGAATCGCTGTGCGGTCTCCTTGCCGACCGGCATCCGTTCCTTGCGACCCACGCCCATGATGTTGCGGAGGTTCCGGTCGCCCTTCTTGATCGTCACATACGACTGGTTCGTGGGGATGCCCTTCAGATCGACGTGAACGCCGTCTAGCTGCATGTTCCGCACCCGCAGGTCATTCACTGACTGGCGCTTCCCATCGACCGACGTACGGCCACTGGCCTCGGGGTCCTTCCGTAGAATCTCTTCCCACAGGGTCGTTGCGTTCCACTTCTCCCCGGTACCCAACTGCTCGCTCATCGAGTTCGGGTTGATGCCCTCATAGGTCTCAACCCTCGCACCACCAGAGTTCACCCACTGGCCGGTGTTCTCCGGATCACGCTTGATCCAGTCACCGCCCGTATTCATCAACACCTGGGCGTCGAGAGATTCAAGCTCGAGGCGCACGATGTTGCGGAGTTCAACCTGGTCGTCCGTGCCGAGCTTCGACAGTCTCGTGCCCTTGCCGGGAAGAGCACCCTTGCCCTGGCCCGTCAAGATGTCATCGAGAACCTTCTTGCCCTCCGGGTGCTGCGTCAGCCACCGGATCGCATCTTCGATATTGTCGTCATGGGCATACAGCGACTGCCACAGCTGCGACTGATGCAGCCGAATCCAGTTGCGTGAAATCTGCTCCGCACCCGTCAGGGTGACGTTGCCCGCAGCGTCCATCGTGGGTACGGCCTGCCATGACTCGGCCTTGCCAGCCCGATTCATCTGCAACGGCTCATCCGTCATGCTCCTGGCCCAGCCACCGCCACCACCGGTACCCAGCCCACCCTGCATCCGTGCAATCTCATCGAGAGCACGACCGGAAGGCAGCTCGTTGCCTGCGTTCCGCATCATCACGTTCCAGGCGAACATCGGGTTCCCCAACAGCGACACATGCCCCTCAGCAGCA
>QNFP01000448.1 GCA_003645535.1 Gammaproteobacteria bacterium
CGGATGCAAGCGGATGCAAGCGGATGCAATTAACACTATAGAACGTATTCGTATATTAACAATACGATATCGTTGTTTATATAGACTATAGTGCATATTATATATACGCATAGTTAGCGCCAATCTTCAGAAATTATGGGCCTATGAATAATAACAAGTTGAAACGCGTCACCCATGATCAATGGCTGAGCAAGGCTCTTGAGCTGTTCGCCAGCACTGGAGAGAGTGGACTGCGCGTGGAACAACTGGCCCGCTCTCTGGGGGTTTCCAAGAGCGGCTTTTATTTCCATTTCAAGGATCGTGAGGACTTTCTACAGCAGTTGCTGAATTACTGGGCACACGAATACACAGAGGTCATCACCAGAAACCCGCTGTTGCTGATGACGCCGCTGCGGGAACGCCTGCTGATGATATCCACCCTGATTTTCGAGCAGAACCTCGCGGAATTCGATGCGGCGATGCGGCGATGCGGCGATGCAAGTGTGGGCCAATAAGGATCCAGAGATAAAAAGGCAGGTTCGGAAGGTGATTGAAATGCGCTTGAGCTTTGCCGGCAAAGCCCTGACGGAACTGGGTTTTGAAGGCAATGATTTGACGATGCGAACCCGGGTGTATATCGGCTTCATGGCTGGCGAGCGCCAGATATTCGGTTCCAGCAAAAAGACTGCCAAACGATACCGTCAGCGCCAGCTTGATATGCTGCTGTGTGAGTAATATCTTGTGTAGATCATTCTGCGTTAGAATAGTGTGAATATGAGAAGCCGTAATAGTAAGCGCGTCACCCGGGATCAGTGGCTGACCCGGGCGTTGGAGTTATTTGCCAGGACGGGCGAGGGTGGCCTGCGTGTGGAAGATCTGGCTCGCTCACTGGGGGTATCCAAAAGCGGCTTCTATTTTCACTTCAAGGATCGCGAGGACTTTCTGCAGCAGTTGCTGAAGCACTGGGCCCATGAATATACAGAGGTCGTCACCAGGAATCCGCTGCTGTTGATGACGCCGCCGCGGGAACGCCTGGTAATGATTTCCACTCTGGTTTTTGAGCAGAACCTGACAGAGTTTGATGCGGCCATGCACGTTTGGTCCAATAAGGATCCGCATATCGCCAAAAAGGTGCGCAAGGTTTTTGCTATGCGCTTAGCGTTCGCCGGCAAAGCCTTCGCGGAACTTGGCTTCGAAGGAGACGATTTAGAGATGCGAACGCGGGTGTTTATTAGCGCGCTGTCTGGTGAGCGCCAGATTTTTGGCGCCAATAAGAAGACCGCTCAACGATACCGCGAACTGCGCATTAAAATGCTGCTCGGAGAGTGAGCGTACGCTGATTAACGGGGCAATTTACCCGCTATAAAATCCTCATAAAGGGTAGCGTTAAGCACAGTCTGATCGTTAGCCAGGACTTCGAAGACCTTGCCATCCACAGCCTTCATACTAAAAAACACCAACGACCCTTCGGCACCTGCGTATTCCATATGCACGTCACCGCCAGGCTTTTGCGCGTAATCGCCAGCCCTTCTTACTTTGTGAATGGATTCGCCATTAACCGTCTCCACGGTGTGCTGCTCACCTTCCAGAATTAGTGAGGTGGTATCACCGAGATGCCTGTGAAAATGGCAATAGGAATTCGGTGCCCACCTACCCAGGAAGTCGACAGTACCTGATTCGGGGCAAGCGCCTAGAATCCCGATAGAGTAACTAATGGGGTAATTAAAATTTGGGTCGTCCTCAAAGTCCATCCACTCAACAGCGCTGGTATCAAAGCTCGACAATTGGGGGAATTTAGCAGCTATTGAATCGGTCATATTCAGATCGCCTTATTTCATTTGTTTTGGAGCGCGGCATTCCATTCAACTTCGCACTCGCATATTTCCATAGGTGGCTATCCGCCCGATTCAGCTGACTGGGATGCCCATATTTGACAGTTGATCGAGCATGATGAGGGCACCGACAAAAAAATTCAAAATTGATAGGTCGCGCCTATTCGGAAAACCTGGGTGGTATAGTCTGGGCTGTCATAACCATAGTTGAGAGTATCAAAATAAGTGTTGCCTGGCTCATTGAAATCATCTTTCCAGACCCAGCTTGAACTATCATAGTCTTCGTAAATGTAGCTGATATTGAGATTAATATTATTAGACAGAAAAATATCAGCATTAATCGTAATACTATTGATAGTGGTATCCAGATCTGGAAAGGCGCCAGAGACGTCTGTCGGATCGTTGGTCTTGTAGTGACCGTCACCTTTTTGAAAACGGTAATCAACACTCAGGTCTATAAAACCTGAGAGATTATCGAGCCTGGCGGTAACACCAAAAATGTCACTATCATCTTCAATCTTGTAATTCCACCTGGAAGTGGCATCACTGAGGTCGCCAAATCCCGATTGTTTAACGTCCAAATCTTCAACACCGGCATAAAAAGTAAGCGAGTAGTCGCGGTCAGGGGTGTAATTAACATCAAAGGTATAGATTGAGGTATCGACATTATTCAGGCCGGCCCAGGCGACTGGATCATAGTCGTCCTCAGTGCGGGTGAAATTAAAACTGGCGCTGAGGCTTTGAGTTAAGGAATAGGCAAACAACAAATCTAATTTGTCCTGCTCTCGATCTACAAGGTAGGTAGATAGAGCAATGCCACCAGGGTCTCTGGCAGCCTGTTTTCGAATCCGGTCCAGGTCGACATCACGATCACTATAGCTATACTTCAGACTGCCATAAAAACCAGACAGGGTCGGCGTGCGGATTTCAGCCCAGGTCTTATACTCTTCGCTGCTGTCCGACAGTTTGGCAGCCTGCTCCGTTAAACGCCCCGTAGCTCGCGGCGATTTTTTTACTTTGTATTGATAATCCTTGAATACAACGCCACCGCGCAATCGCCAGCGTGCAGGCAGACGGTATCCTGCCTTGATATCCAGCTTGTGCTTATCCCATTCGTAGACCTTGTTGTTTTTATCACTTGGGAAATCATCGTATAACGGGGTGTCATTGCCACGGCTTTCCAA
>QNFP01000449.1 GCA_003645535.1 Gammaproteobacteria bacterium
CAAGATAACCAACTGTTGTCAAATCTTCTGCGATCATAGTATTATCTCTGTAAACACGATATGAAGATAAACCTCGCTCAGAAGTCGGAGCAGACCAATTCAGCTCAACATCGCTATTTAGTAAGTCGGCTGTTAGACCTGTAGGAGCTGGTAAAATTAATTCTAATACCGCTAAATTAGAAGGAGAAGATTCACCTTCGTCATAAACCGCAGTAACATAAAATTCATAATTTCCACCATCCAATGCCGGTATGGTATAGGAAACTTCTGTAACCTGTTCCAAGAATTCTGTATTCATATATACATTATAACCTACAAAATCACGAGTTATGGTTTGAGCAGAAGACTTATGTTTGAGATCTATGCTCTTACTATCTTCGCTATTTACAATCTCTACAGCATCCCAAGATAGTTCAACTTCATTATAATTTAACAACTCTGCTTGAAGGTTCTCTGGTGGATTAGATGGAAGCATTGCAAAATCAAGTTCAGTCGTCTGTTCATCTCCTATAACTACATCTTCCATTATCAGGTTATAATAGCTCTCATGAATACAGGTTATATCATAAGTTCCTGGTATGGTCTCAAATGTATAGCTACCATCAATTCCTGATGTCGCTAAACCGGCAATATTGGCTCCAGCAATTGGAAATCCAGTTTCTGAATCGGTTACAATACCAGAAACTGTGCCGTTAACATGCAGACCTACTCCTAATATTACATCATCCACATACCAATTATTGATATTAGATGAGTTACCTTCAAATACCCAGGCAATCTGGAATGTAGAAGAACCAACATCAGAATTTATTATCTCAAATTCCAATAATTCAGGTTCTACATCACCAAATGGAGAGAGAGACCAGACATCATTCCAATTCGTTCCATCACTTGTAGTTTGAACTTTTAAGGTGTACCCGCCTATGTGGTATTCTAACTTGTGCTTAAAACTGAACAATAAAGAAGAACTGCCGCTTGTATTGATCGGCATACTCATCAATCTTTGAGTTCCTGTTCTGGGAGGAGACCAGTAAAAATCTGCTTCAGGAGAAGTTCCTCCTGCTGCATTGCCACCACTGCCTACCCAGTTACTACCTCCTTCACGTGTCCAACCGGATGGAGGGAATGTTCCAAAATATTCCTCGATCAGATAACCTACGACCTGAGTTGTAAAAGAACCGGTTCCGCTAATTCCTAGATCAGCTGTGAAATCAATTACAAATCCGGCTAAATGAGATTCAGGAATGTTTGTATCGGCAGTTGCATTAAACATTGCAACTCCGGTACTACCTGAAGATATATCACCAAAGGATTGACTATTAATTGTATTAAGGGTTACAAATAGGTCGATCGTTGAAAGATCGCCTGCTACATTAAATGCTCTCGAATCACCAAGGTTTTCTAAGGTTACTACAATATCAACTGTCTCTCCCGGATCCCAAAGATAATCTCCATTACCCGATACTGTATCATCTATCATGAACCCTATGTATTCAACTATCGGAGCAAATGATTCGATACTGAAACTACTAATTGTTGTCTCTTGAAACACGGATGTCAACTCAAAGTCGATTATATGTCCATTGGGAACATCATTCGACACCTCTATCCGGAAGGCACCTGCAATTGTAAACATTGCATCAATTCCAAGATTACCAAAATTCTCTGTACCATCTATAATGGTTATGTAAGGATCGCTGCTGCTGATTGATACCTCAATATCCTCAGCAACATCACTTCCTACATTATGCAGTGTCATATCAAGATATACAGTCTCTCCATAATCAAGTAATCCATTACCGTTACCTGCTGAATCATCGATCTCATACTCGTTGAGAACTACAAATGGTCCATCCGGTGCTACTACATCTATATATGTTTCATAACGATAATAGTTTTGTTTAGTAACCACAAGTTTAACGGTTGCAGGAGCAAACTGAGGAGCGATCAATACCGATATGGGCGAGCCGGTACCGGTATCTACTCCAATGATCTCGCCATCTACTGAAAGAGCGATCAAAGAACCAACATCTGCAGTAATATTCACAGAACTGAAGCTGCTTAAAATGGTCGAATCATGGCTGACTGTCAAATCTTGAGGCTGTTCTGAAAATATAGTTGTAAATGCATCTCCATGATGATGGAATTCTGCGTAAGTTATTTGTTTATAGTAGAGATCATAAGGCCAGTTAGATTGCTCGAGGAAATATTTTCCGGCAGAATTTCCAAAGGCAGGCATTACACCTCTGGATTCGGGAGTTGTACCGTAATCCGGCAGGAAATCAGGCCACATATGATCGTATACTCCCCACATATAAGTATCGGCTACAAAAGAATAGTCTACCGTGGAAGCTGCGATAACACCAAGTGCTCCTGAATTCTGACCATTATAGGAATATCTATGAATTTTCTCAGCAAAACACTCGCTTGGCATATTATACCTACCAGAAGAACAATTAATTGAAAATACAAATGGAAGACCGGTATTGGTTAATTCCTCAACATCTGAATTAGAATATTCCGGATCTACCCAACCAGTTTCCCTACCATGGTCATTATGCTGGATCATGAATGCACCATTATTGATCGCATCATTGATCATGGCAGCATTTCCACCTGTCCAATTACCGAGTTCAGCCGGCGTTGCCGGAATATAACCCAAACCATAAGGACCAAAAAGATTTGTTATAATAGGAGTATTTGAATTTGTTGACCATGGATCTACATTTGGATTATCTTGGTTATAACAAATAGCATTGATCCTTACATAATTCTTTCCATATTCATTAGTAAAATAACCACCTAATGTTTCAGCAGTTAGTTGGAACCAGCGTGAAGTTTGCCAGCCAAGTGCTGAAATCGCAGTATTATAAAAATTTGGATTTGTAGGGGGATTTCTTTCTTGATGAATAAACTTGGTTATCATTGTCTCTAAGTGTGTTGCATTCTGTGCTGTGATTCTAGCAATTGTAACATCAGGAAGTCCATTACC
>QNFP01000450.1 GCA_003645535.1 Gammaproteobacteria bacterium
CGGCGAAGGCGTCCTGGTGATCAAGTCATCATGGCCGGGGCAACTTCGCACGCTTTATGGCGATCACGATCGGCTGATTGAAACTTATTTTTCCACATACCCCGGATATTATTTTGCCGGTGATGGCGCACGTCGTGATGAGGATGGTTATTACTGGATTACCGGCCGCGTTGACGATGTATTAAACGTATCCGGGCACCGGATGGGCACTGCAGAGGTCGAGAGTGCTCTGGTGCTCCATGAAAAAGTCGCTGAAGCAGCTGTTGTTGGTTATCCCCATGCGATCAAGGGGGAGGGCATTTATGCTTATGTGACCCTGATGGCCGGTGACGAGCCTTCTGAGGAGCTACGCAAAGAGCTGCTAGCCATGTGTGTTAAAGAAATTGGCTCCATTGCCAAACCCGACTTGATTCAATGGGCGCCGGGTTTACCCAAGACCCGCTCCGGTAAGATCATGCGTCGTATTTTGCGCAAGGTGGCGGCTAACGAACTCGACAACCTTGGCGATACTTCGACATTGGCCGATCCCGCAGTGGTTGACGAATTGATTGGCAACCGCCTCAATAAATAATTTTGCTTCATTGTAAAAGGTGTCTGCTAACGCCTTTTACATGGCTTACTTCTATCGCAGGTCTGGAGTGACATTATGGAATCATTGAATAATAAAATTGCCATTGTTACCGGGGCCAGCAAGGGCATAGGTAGAGGCATTGCCATAGCGTTAGCGAAGCAGGGCTGTAAGGTTATTCTGGCCGCCAGGAATAGCGACAAATTGAAACAGGTGGCTATTGAGATAACCGAAGCAGGTGGTTCTGCCCAGGCGATAGTCAGCGATGTTACCGATGAGCAGTCGGTTGATAACTTATTCGAGCAGGTGAAAGAAAGCTATGGCCGTCTGGATATTCTGGTGAATAACGCCGGCATGGCGGTGTCGGGTCGAATTGACGAACTAAGTTTGAGTGACTGGCAGCAGGTTCAGGACGTCAACGTCACGGGGATTTTCCTTTGCTGCCGGGATGCGGCGCGGATCATGAAACCTCAAAAAAGTGGCCGCATTATAAATATTGGCAGTATTTCCGGGCAGATGCCACGGGTCAAAAGCTCACCTTATACTACTTCCAAGTTCGCTGTTACGGGGTTAACCAAAGCATTGGCGCTGGAGTTAAGGCCTTATAATATTGCTGTCTGCGCGGTTCATCCGGGTAACGTGATGACCGACATCTGGGAGAAAACGCCCCAGGTGCCGGAACAGGAAGGCGTGATGGAAGTGGCCGACCTGGCGGAAGTTGTCGTTACCATTGCGACCCTGCCCGATCATGTGAATTTATTCGAATCAGTTATTCTGCCTGTATCACAACCGTATTTAGGACGTGGTTGATTTTTGTCCTTTGTGGTAACAAAACGCTCATACCTTACGTTGAAAGTGATAGGTTGAAAGTGACAGGTTTAAAACGACATGTTGAAAGTAAGGCTGAAACCTTATGATTTCATTTGAGTCCCTGCTCACTCAGGCCATTCAAAAAAAAGGTGGTTTTGATCAGTTAAAAGCCTGGCTGCCCGATGTCAAAAATGCGGATGAGTTGCGACAAATACCCGATGACCGCTATCTGTCTGAAATTTCTCGCTGCGTATTCAGGGCGGGTTTTTCATGGAAGGTTATAGATAAAAAATGGCCTGACTTTGAAACAGTATTTGTGGGTTTTAATCCCTTTGCTATTGCCCACTATTCAGATGATAAGCTGGCCGAGTTGGTCAAGGATAAACGCATTGTTCGTCACGCGGCGAAAATAAAATCAGTCCGTGATAATGCGGTTTTTATTTGTGATGTGCAGCAATCCCATGGCAGTTACGGCGCTTTTATTGCCGATTGGCCATGTGCTGATATCACCGGCCTGTGGCTGGCACTTAAGAAAAGAGGTAGCCGTCTCGGCGGTAACAGTGGGCCGATGAGCCTGCGTTTAATGGGTAAGGACACGTTTATTCTTACTGCGGATGTGCAGGCAGCGCTGGTAAACCACAAGCTGGTGGATAGTGCTAACCCCAATACCAAACGGGATCTCGCCAGCGCTCAGGCTGTGTTTAACCGCTTTCAGCAAGAGTCAGGTTATCCGTTAGCCCACATTAGCCGCATACTGGCTTTGAGTGTTTAAATACAGGTCGTTTATCAGAAGCTGAGCTGAATATGGGGTGCTTACATAAGTAACATAAGCACCCCTTTAAGCTCTTAACGGTTACGCGGCGTTATCTTTTAGTGCCTCTTCATATCGCGCTCTGGAAGCCATGATCTCGTTGCGGGCCTCTTCAGCGCTGCCCCAGCCGTCAATTTTAACCCACTTGTGTTCTTCGAGATCTTTGTAGTTCTCGAAATAATGTTCTGTCTGTTTTTTTAGTAACTCAGGCAGATCACTAACCTCTAGTACGTGGTCGTACATGCTGGTGAGTTTGCTGTGTGGCACGGCGATTAACTTGGCATCTGGACCAGCTTCATCGGTCATATTCAACACGCCTACGGGGCGGCTGCGAATGACCGAACCAGGCATTACCGGGTAGGGTGAAACGACAAGCACATCGAGAGCGTCACCGTCTTCAGACAGGGTGTCGGGGATATATCCGTAGTTGGCAGGATAAAACATTGGTGTGGCGACAAATCGATCCACAAAAAGCGCATCGGACTCCTTTTCTATCTCATATTTTATTGGGTCGTGATTAGCGGGTATCTCGATGATGACATTGATATCGTTAGGTAAATCCTTGCCAGCAGAAATTTTGCTGTAGGTCATAAGGCTGCCTTTTGTGTTACTGCAATGGTGGGGTGGGTAAACCGCGCGATATTATACTTGTGCTTATTTGCTATTGCCAAACAATTAAACACGATAAGGATATTTCGTGTTAGCAACAAATAGAAATGTCCGGTTCTGTAGCAAATAGGTTGTCCGCTTTTGGTTTGATTGTTGGAAGGCTCCCAGAGGTGCCCCCCAACTA
>QNFP01000451.1 GCA_003645535.1 Gammaproteobacteria bacterium
AGGCGAAAGACTGGAAGACAGCAAAAAAAGTTCTCGACAATATGATCGGTGCCGGTGGTAAGAAAGCGCTGAATAGCTACGAGTTGGCCAACGTCTACAATTTGTATGCGTTTATTTATTACTCGGCGGAAGACTACGGCGGTGCCCTGAAAGCTTATAAGCAGGTTGTGGCTCAACCTGATATCCCCCTGGCGATGGAAATTAACACCCGATACACCATTGCACAGCTGTATTTTGTGCAGGAGGACTGGAAAAAAGGCATTGACGCGCTACTTGAATGGTTTAAAGCCACTGAAATTCCACCCGCCAGTGCCTATGTAATGTTAGCCCAGGGCTACTATCAGGTTAAGGATTACAAGAACGCCTTGCTCAATGTTGAGAAAGCCATCAGCATGTACAAGGAAAAGGACAAAGTGCCCAAGGAGCAGTGGTACAACCTGGCCCGCTTCCTGTATTTCGATAGCAATGATGTGAACAGCGCCGTTGGGGTTTTGGAAGAGCTACTCAAGTACTACCCCAAGAAGCAGTACTGGGTGCAGCTGTCGCATATGTACGGCGAACAAAAGAAAGAAGGCAAGCAACTGGCTGCGATGGATACCGCCTATGTTCAGAACATGCTTGATAAAGGCACCGAGCAGATCACCATGGCATATCTTTACTTGAATGCCGAGGTTCCATACCGGGCGGCCGTGATCATGGATAAGGGCCTGAAGAACGAGTCTATTGACCCCAAGTCAAAGAACTACGAACTTCTGGGTAACGCCTGGCGCCAGGCACAGGAAGTGAAAAAAGCGATTCCGGCTATGGAGCAGGCTGCTGCAAAATCCGACTCCGGCGAGCTGTATGCGCGTCTGGGAAATGTTTACCTGGATGGTGACCAGTATAAAAAGGCCATCACCGCTATCAACAAAGGTCTGTCCCGGGGTGGCGTGAAGCGCCCGGATACCGCCAGGTTGATATTGGGCATGGCTTACTTCAATGACAAGCAATACAACAGCGCTCGCAAAGCATTTGACGCCGCCCGCAAGGATAAGCGTTCGGAAAAATATGCATCACAGTGGATTAAATACCTGAATTCTGAGTTGGACAGGCAGAAAACGTTAAGAGACGATATTTAGGCGCTTCGAGCGAAGGTGATCTCCGCATAGGCGGGGAAATTTCAGGGAATAAAAAAAGGAGCACATAAAGTGCTCCTTTTTTTTATCTTTTATAGACGCTTGCTTTGTCTATAAAGGAATTACGTCGTCTGCCTGAGGACCTTTTTGGCCGTCTGAGACAGTGAACTCAACTTTTTGTCCGTCGGACAAAGTTTTGAAGCCATCGCCTTTGATTGCGCTGAAGTGTACAAACACATCAGGGCCGCCTTCGCGTTCGATGAAGCCAAATCCCTTGCTTTCGTTAAACCATTTTACTGTGCCGGTTATAGTAGACATATATTTTTACCTGTATTGCAGTGAGACCCGTAAGGGCGCCACATTAGTCATTTATTATTTATGGTTTACGTACCGAGGAACTTAGTGAACTTCGACCGCGTGCATAAAACATTGCTGAAAATTCAGCACCTGAGAGCTTACCACTCATTTGTTCCGGTGAAAGTACATAATGGGAAAATGCACATTATTTTTTTAGTGCCATTTATAACGTAATTCTCGTGTAGGCGTCGTCATTCCAGCGGCAGGCGGGAAACTAAATGTCGGATGTCCCAGAATTCCTGGATTCCCGCCTGCGCGGGAACGACGGTGGTTTACCGGTGCGCATTAGCGAATAGGTGCGTGTGCCGCCCCGATTAAGCCCGGATGAGCCGTGGTGATGGCGTAGACGGGAATCCTTTTTAAATGCCCGCTCATCGCACCCTTGTCGCAGAAACGTTGCTGGAATTCACTTTCGCGTAAAAATGGGACCATGGTCGGGACAATGCCCCCGGCCAGATACAGGCCACCATAGGAGCCAGTGGATAAACAGAAGTCACCCGCAACTGAGCCCAGCAAGGCGCAGAATGTATTCAGCGCCAGCACTGCGGTTTCATCTTCCCGACTCAATGCCAGCTGGGATACCTGGGCTGGGGTCGCGGCGTTGCAGCTACTGTCGGTGATATCTACGAGAGTTTTATACAATCGAAGCAGACCAGGGCCGGAAACCAGCAGTTCCGCATATACCTGGGTGTAGCGTCCCAGCAGGTTTCTGACTATTTCCATTTCCAGGTCGTTAGCGGGTGCCAGGCTGGTATAGCCCGGTTCGCAGGCACAGACATGGGAGGTCTGGGCTATGGTTTCTACGGTAGCCCCCCCCAGCCCGGTGCCCGGCCCAAGGATTGCGAATTTGCCCCGATCACTCCCCACTCCAGCTTGAATAGTATCGCTGTCAGCCTCGGTGAGGTACGGTAGTGCTAATGCATTGCCTTCAAAGTCATTGATCCAGCGGAAATCGGTGAAGCCAAACCGCGCTGCGATGTCTTTACAGGAAAAAGACCAGTCCATGTTGGTCATGGAAATTTTATCGTCCGAGGGTATTGCAGCGATGGCGATACACGCCTGTACCGGGGCTTGCTCTTTCAGGTCGCCAAGCCACTGTGCGATGACATCCTCAAAGTTCTTGTAGTCCCGGTTGGTGAATGTGGCCAGTGCGCGAAACTCATTTGAGCTTGAATCATAGAGGGCCATTCTTGTGTTTGTGCCCCCTACATCTGCGGCCAGTCTGGTCGACATAATGATAAGTTCCCTGCGACTCAGTTGACCGGTAATATTTTCATGATGTTGGTGGAGCCAGAACGCCCCATAACAGCGCCCTTGGTCAGCAATATTGAATCCTCCTTGCTCAGGTAGCCACCGTCTTTCAGGAACTCTATGGCTCTGGCTTCAACGTCCTCCTGGTCGAAGGCGCTGGCGTCGAAAAACAGCGGAATCACGCCGCGACACATGGACAGTCGCTGCAGTGTTTCACTGTGGTGGCTGAGTGCGAAGATCGGCAGTCCTGA
>QNFP01000452.1 GCA_003645535.1 Gammaproteobacteria bacterium
ATGTTCGGTGGCTGTCCGTACTTCTTCTCCAGTGCGGCAAGCTTCTTATCAAGCTCCTTGTCTTCAGCAGCCCAGCGTTCGCCATTCTGGCTTTCCAGAATATAGTACTCGGCGTCATGCACGATGGCCTCGGTCGCATGCGCCTGCATGCTGAGCATGCTGAGTGCCATCAACGAGCCGGTACAGAGCCCGCTCATCCCTGGCAGGGTTCGCAACAGTCTGCATTTTTCGGCAAAAATCATAGTCGTTACTCCTTTAGTCGACAAAAGCTATTTTTGTAATTCATTAGCTAATTAATTGATGCACCGTGGCAGATAAGGGCAACTTGCGGCTTCTGGCTAACCGCTTCAGCTGCGCCATCTCCTTCTGCGTCACAAAGGTCACTACCCGCTGAGAACGTGTTTCATCGGCGGGAAAGGGGGGCCTGCCAAGCCGTTTGCCTACCATAATCTGCTAATCATCTGGGGATAAAGACCTGGGAACTTGCTGCCTGACGGCGAAGTTTAGTTTGCCGTTAAAGGTTATTAGGGTTGTCGGGATTATCGATATCAGAAAATCGTCAGTTTCCTGCATGTCCATTTTTAATTTACCGGCAATATTAAAGATATTGGTGTTGTGATGATCGTAGGCGCTGATTTCATACCACCAAAAGTCACTTTTAGTTGGTTGCTGCAAAGTCCGGGCGTCGTAACGGCAGGTTCTGGTCGTTCAAATACTTTCTATTACCGGTAAATTGACGAATTTAGTGTGTCAGCGCGCACTTTTTTCCAATAATTTACTCAGCCTTATGCCGTACCCGAGTAATACAACTCTCAAAGGGAGAAAGTTTTGAAATCACTCATGAAGTTTGGACTGGTGTTTGCATTGGTAGTGAGTTCTACCATCGTCACGGCGGCGCGCGAGGTCGATGACAAAGATTTTTCCGGCTGGTTAAAGGACTATGATTCGCTGCAGTTTAACGAAGAACGCAATGCCTACATTTTTTCCAATGAGGCCCTGCGCGGCAGCTATAAGAAAGTATTGCTGGATTCGGTAGTGGTCTATTCAGGCAGTGAGGACGCTGATTCTGCGGTTGCGAATCAGGCAACGGCGTATCTGAGCAGTGGCGTCGCCGCGTTACTGAAGCAGAAGGGCATTGCGGCTACCAAACCCGGTCCCGGCGTGCTGCGGATAAAAATCGCCATCACCGGTACCGAGAAGTCCAAGGAGGATCTGAAAGCTTACAATTTTATCCCCGTGAGTGCGATATTCCGGGGTGCACAGGCGGCTACCGGCAAAGTTGCCACCTATATCGATACTATGTTCGAGGCCGAGATGAGTGACAGTGTCAGTGGTGAGCGAGTGATGGCGATTGTTGCTAAGGGTATAGAAGAAACCGAGAAACGCAGCGGCGGTACGCTGATTTTTAATGACCTGAAGCCTACGCTCGACAAGTGGCTGGCGCAGTATGAAAAGACACTGGATGGGTTTCTGGCCGGGCAGTAGTGCCAGCCGGCAAGTGGCTTAGGCTACATAACTGCGGTTTGAAACAAATCGTATGGAGTTCAGAGTTTGCGATGGCAACTGCCCGAATATTTTTTTGTAGTCCATCGCAAACTTGCTCATATGCCAAAAACCGTACTCATTGGCAATTTCGAATATTTTCCGGGATTCGGTTTGCTGGAGCAGCGCTCGGCGAACATGATGAAGGCGTTGTAGAAGCATAAACCGCTTCGGTGATACGGCATATCGTTCGCGAAAAGCACGTTCCAGCGTGCTGAGGCTGCTGGCACTCTCGATACACAGCGTTTCTACCGTCAACGCCTCGCGCGGGTGTGCATCGATATAGTCCAATGCGCGCTTAAGTGCGCGTGCTCGATTCCGTAGCGGAATACGTTTCGTTATATTTGCTTGTGTGAAAGAGTGCAAGACCAAAGCGGGCAAATCAAGCTCTAGCAAATCCTGAAGCCCGGGTAGCTGTTCCGGAGTCAATCCACCACTGCTGGCAAAATCAGATATTTGCTGCATTTTTGCCCGGATAGCCACGAGTTGCTCAGGGGCGGGCAGCATCTCAGAACCCCAGATATCCCTGTCATCATCCGGATTGGCATACCCGAGATTGTGCGCCAACTCAGCAACCCGGCTTTTTTTAAAGGAAAGGGTGTAGGCGGTGAAGCCGGGTTTGCCGACAGCCTCAAAACCATCTTCCTCGTGCAGGCAATTGATCGCTGCCAATTTCAGTGGTCGATTACCCATGTTGGCGACACTCGACGGACTTGAGAGTATGCCGAAGTTATGATGACCAGACAGCGGGCGCACGACCTGTCTTACGCTGCGATCAAAAATAACGTGCTGCAACACGGTGGCATCGCTCATGGCGATCACAAATTCAGCGCTGCCGCGACCACAATCCAGTTGCTGGAAGTTCGTTAACCAGCCTCCCTGGGAAATAGAGTGGCTAAATTCTTCCACCGATTCGAATCGGCCCTGCATTGTCCGAACCAAATTCATTGTCTGCTAAGTCGCGCTCAAGGGTCGGTTGGATTGATGAATTATTGATACAGATAAATCGCAGTTAGCAGTATATAACTTTATCGATAAAGTAAATTGGGTTACTGGGGTCAGGTCTAACATTCCAACATTTTATGCTAAGCTCAGCCAATGGTCAGACCACTCAGAATTGAATTTGCCGGTGCGCTTTATCACATCACCTCACGCGGTGACCGGCGCGAAGATATCTATCTTGACGAGGGTGATCGAGAAAGCTGGCTGGAGGTGCTGGGCTCGGTATGCCGGCGCTTTAACTGGGTGGTGTACGCCTACTGTCAGATGAACAATCACTACCACCTGCTGATAGAAACGGTCGATGGCAACCTGTCGCGGGGAATGCGTCAGCTCAATGGGCTTTATACCCAGCGGTTTAATCGTGAATATGAAATGTCCGGGCACCTGTTCCAGGGACGATTCAAGGCGATTCTGGTGCAGCGAGAGGC
>QNFP01000453.1 GCA_003645535.1 Gammaproteobacteria bacterium
AGTAAATCGCAAAAATTGCGATGGCGATTATGGCCCCGATCACGAAGCCAATTATTGCTCTGTTGCGGAGGTCTTTCTCAATTTCTTTCATCGTTGGCATCAGGCACCTCCAAAAGTTTTTACAGTTCCTATCAGAACGCCGAAAACGGCAGCCCCGGCAGCAACCCCCTGTAACACAATGCGGAACTTAATGTAGCTGGTATCTAATCGAAGATAGTCGGCCTCAGCTGATAATTTATCGGCCTCTGCCTCGAGTTTATTGAGTTGCTGATTGCTGTCCTTGGTCATGCAAAGATATTAGCACAGGGATGGCAGCGCTGCTGTAACGGCAGTTCATCATTTGGAGTCAGATTATTGGTCGATCGTCATCCGGCTGTACTTATAAAGCTCAATCTGTGAGTGTTTTTAATATTATTCATATAGCCGACATTCACGCCTGAATTGGCCGCAAATTCAGGCCACCGAAGAACGGCTTGCTGTACTTCCACCAGAATTTCTTTTGCGCGCCCTCTCTTCATCGAGGCATTTCTGGCACAGGTCTCAAAGTCTCCAATATCAAATCCGTCCCGCTTACCATTGAGCGACATCTGGTGTGTTCCCGTCCAGAGGCCCTTCGGGTTGTAGCTATAAGTCATGTCAAAAGCGGGAGACAGCGACCACTGCCCTGCTTTATCCATTAAAAAAGCAATATTTTTAACATGGTCATCCTGGTTCCTGGCGATAATATTAAACGCCATACGCCTGAACTGTTCCTCGATATCATCCATTGACAGGCCTAACTTGCGGATGGTTTGAAAAGCCTGCTCGTAGGAATAAGCGCCAGCTTTCCTGAAATCAAAATGCTCCATCGCCGCAAATGATTGTGCGTGGTATTTTAGTCCGGCATTGGTTCTATCAAATCGCTTGGTCATAAAATGGCTGCGACCATTTTGCTTCCAGCAAACGGCATTCCATCATTCGAATGCTGGCTGCTCTGGCCATTTCATAATAGGCGTATTCAATCAGGCCATAGCCGACCGGATCTTCAAGTTCTTTATCCTTGTTCCCCGAAACGCCAGCCTCCCTGGCCAGGGAGGCCTGTGTCATATTCCGGTTAAGCCGGTACTGGAGGAGGCGTTCCCCTAGCTTTATCAGCACGGCATTATTTGAACTATTAGCAACCATAATAAGCCAAATATGAATGATTAATGGTTATATATGCTAATAATATGACATATATGACATATATGGCTTATTAAATAAGTAGTATATAACAAGCCATAAATGGCTAAATATAAGCGATTTATGAAGTTAATAAGACAGTTATGGCGGATATTGAATAGATATTTATATTTCTGGAGATGCGGCAGCCCTTGATTTGAGCCTTGAGTATCCGGTTTTCCGCCGCAGGGTATTCATTACGCAAAAACGTGCTCGGCCCTCCGGGCACTCACCCAGGGGGATACAAAACACGTTAGCGCCCTGGAGCCAGCCCAAAATGATTTTTTTCACTGTCCATGAAGACCTGGAGATCCTCCAGTAATTCACGGTAATGTGCACTGTCGTGACTAAAGTTATCCGCAACGTCGGTGGTTAATTGCGCCAGGTGACGGCTAAAGAAATCCCGTTGTGCTGTGAGCAGGGACGCCCTGGCGGCCTCATCAGTTGAATCCTGCGCCTCCAAAAAGCTGAGAAAATGCATAAACTCCAGCTCTACCGACAGGTGGTCGGGTAGTTCGGCGCTGTGTTCCCTGCCCAGGCCAAAAAACTCGTAAAATCGGGTGAGTTCTTCATACAACACTTCCTGACCCTCCGTGGTATAGGCGGCCTCGTGCAGGGAGCAGGCAGATTTGTACACGCTGCAATCAAAGCCGGCGACGTAGTCCAGTTGTTGCTGTTCATCACTCTGCGCTTCGGTCGGGTAACGGAACGCGTTGGCGAAGTAGAGGTGGGTAGCCGAGCGCTGCTGTGAGTCCAATATCAAATTCTGCATGCTTATATATCCGGTAGTAATTTGATGGTTTTTTCCAATGTCAGGACTTCACGTTTAGCATCGTTTATATAGCTGACATTTATCCCGTACTCTTCCCAGCGATCACAGACCTGTTGTTCCAAATCGACCGGCAGACGATATACTTCTTGAAAGCGGCGGCCATCGGGGCCGGGATCAAAATCCCAGTTCCGTGTCGCATCTATCAAGATACGTGTCCAACGACCGGAGCCGTATTTTGCGGGATTTCTCATTGCCGGATCTACGCCCGGATCCATTAGGGATCCTCCTGTAGGGCCATAGGTAGTAAGCCCACCCTGACCCGCATCACAGCGATAGGCGATGGCCCAGCTCACGGCTTCAGGATCACGAATATCAATATCCTGCTCAACCACCACAACATGCTTGGCCGTCATCAAACTCATGCTGCGCGACCACAAGGCAGACGCCACTTGTTGCACCTGACCGCGATACTGTTTATCGATTTGCACGACCACGTGGGTTCCGGATGCATTGGGTGGAAGCCACAGATCTGTCACACCAAGTACGCCTACATCTTCCATACTATTCATTAAAACTGCGGGCCAACTGGTGTTGAGAATACCTATATCCTCTGACGGGAATCCCGGTCGACACCCCTCCATACCCGCCCGAAAAATTGGATTATTTCGATAGGTGATTGCGGTCACTTTTAATACTGGCTTGGGTGAGGGCGGGCCCCCCTGATAGCCATGGTATTCGGCAAAGGGGCCTTCATTTTCGAAGGTCGACGGGTCGGTATCAATCACACCTTCGATTACCAGTTCCGCAGTTGCCGGCACTTCCAGATCTACGGTTTCACATTTGACCAGTTCGGCTGCCTGCCCCAATATTCCACCCACCATATCAAATTCAGAAACAGTGCGATTGAAAGAGGTTCCACCTACCAGGTTCAACGCTTCATGCCAGCCATAAACAATGGCTACGGGCATGGGTTCAGATTTTTTACCATGTTTGGCAAAG
>QNFP01000454.1 GCA_003645535.1 Gammaproteobacteria bacterium
TGGCTCGGGCACCGTCCACGGCTTCATATTTAAAGCAGCCGACACGATCCATCTGTGCTTCTTTGAGCCAGTCGAGAAGATGTTCGAAATCAGCATCAGTCTCGCCAGGGAAGCCAGCAATAAAGGTACTGCGTAAGGTCAAATCTGGACATACCTGTCGCCAGGCGTGAATTCTGTCTAATGTCTTTTCCTGATGAGCCGGACGCTTCATGGCTTTGAGAACAGCCGGGCTGGAATGCTGAAAAGGAATATCGAGATAGGGCAATATCTTACCCTCGGCCATCAGCGGGATGACATTATCGACATGAGGATAGGGATAAACATAGTGCAAGCGCACCCAGGCACCCATATCTCCCAGAGCTTCGCATAGGTCGAGCATGCGGGATTTAACCGGCCTGCCCTGCCAGAAGCCGGTGCGGTATTTAATATCAACTCCATAGGCACTGGTATCCTGAGAAATCACCAGTAATTCTTTAACGCCACTTTTCACCAGCCGCTCGGCTTCATCGAGCACATCACCCACCGGCCGACTCACCAGTTTGCCGCGCAAGTCGGGAATAATGCAAAAAGTACAGGCGTGGTTGCAGCCCTCGGATATTTTCAAATAGGCGTAATGCGGCGGCGTTAATTTGACACCCTGGGGCGGCACCAGGTCAGTCAGAGGATTATGCTCAACCTTGTACTCAGGTAATGGCGGCACATGTTGGCGAACAGCACCAACCACAGCTTCATACTGATGAGGGCCACTCACAGCTAGTACGCCGGGATGAACATCTAGAATGGCTTGCTCGTCACCACCCATACAGCCAGTAACGATCACCCGGCCATTTTCCGCCATGGCCTCACCGATGGCATCGAGGGATTCCTGTTTAGCGCTGTCGAGAAATCCGCAGGTATTGACCACCACCACGTCGGCACCGGCATAACTGGGCGACACTTCGTAGCCATCCATTTTTAGCTGGGTAAGGATGCGCTCTGAATCCACCAGAGCTTTGGGGCAACCGAGACTAACGAAACCAACTTTTGGTGCAGGCATATTTGTCCCACGCAATGAATTAAGGAATCAGGCTCAGATTATAGAGGCCAAAAGCAGGTCGAATTTAGCTGATTACTGCGGAACACAAGTCTTTCAGCTAGTTCAGCTAGTCTTATCAGCCTGACGTGACTGCTCGGCCTGCTTTTTTAACACGTGGGCAACCGTGTATCGGCGATCATCTTCATTTAAATATACCCATTCTACAGCGATCAATTTGTTAAATTCTGGCGCTGAGGGCAAAGCCTCCCGACAACCAACGACGCGTCCCACCGCCTTGATGAAGTAGTATTCTGGGAATAGCGTCAACGATATTTCGAGATGATCATGAACTCTTACGCTGTCCGGCCCATGGAACGAAGCCCCACCAGCACTTAAATTAATTTTATGGCTTGGCTTCAAGCCTGCCCCAGCGCCATTATCATCCCCGCCTCTGGCGACAACAGCACTCAAAAGGCTCACCTTACTATTAAGCAGCTGGAACATGGCGACCACTTCGGGAAGGGTGTCTTCAAGAGCAGGAAGCAGCTCATTAATCCTGCCATCGATTTCGCCCATGGCGCTTTGCAATTTTTGCTGCTGGCCGGAGGATTCTTCCAAACGTTTAATATGCTCGTCTACCGGCGTCCCATCGAGAACCTTATAACTTAAAAAAACGCTGTCATCGATTCTGCTAAAACGCCTTCGCTCTTCCATCTTATCTCTTCGTATTATTCGCTTCGCGATATCATTAAATGGCCTGAACTAGCACCCAGGGCCTGGCCACCACTGACCAGACCAGTGTATCTTTTTCTAGCCACTCTATTGCCAGAGCATCGTTCATTGGGCAAAGTATTCCATCCTCCCGCCATTTTTCAACCTGTTTCACGTTATCAACACTGAGCTGATAGGCCGCCTCTACCAGATCTAGCGTGGGAGACACAAAAACTGCTGTGCCATTGGCAAAAAATCGTTGCAACTCGCGCCACGGGATTTTGGCGGTCTCAGCAACCAGCTTGCCCCGCGCCCGTTGCTCCATATCAGCATCTGCTTTTTTATTATCGCTCATCTACAGGCTACGTTCAGAAACATAAATCTGACCAATTCCCGCATGGTTCTACCGAGTGTTCAACCAATAACAATTTTTCTGTCCTCGATAGTTTTTTGATGGCAGCCTCACGGATACTGGCACTACTCCGGTTGTCGCTATATTCGATATACACCAACTTTTGCGGTTGACGGCCGGCATGGAAATATCGGGCACCTTTGCCGCTCTTATGCTGATTAAAACGGCGTGTCACATCAGTGGTAATACCGGTATACAGCGAATTATCGCTGGCGAGAATTATATACACCGTCCACTGCTGCATTAAGCGCTCTTAGTGTTCATGTCCACCTGGCCCATGGGCGTGACCGTGGGCGAGCTCTTCCGCAGTTGCTTCACGCACGTCAAGCACATCGACATCAAAAGTCAGATCCATACCGGCAAAGGGATGATTGGTATCCACATCAACGCTATATTTACCTACTTTAACAATGGTCACCTGCCGAGGCCCCTGTTCTCCCTGGACAACAACGATTGAACCGGGCTCCGGCTTCTTTTTGGCACGCAGATGCTTGAGCGGAATGCGTTGCATACTATCGGGATGATTCGGGCCATAAGGTTGAGTTAGTTTTGCGCTGACTTTGGCTCCGGCACACAAACCGGCAAGCTCTTTTTCCAATGCTGGCAACATACCGCCGTGACCATGCATATAAGTGGTCGGACCTGCGCCACTCGATGACTCCAGCAGTTTGCCAGCCACGTCTTTCAACTGATAGTCGAACTGAACAACGCAATCTTTCTTTATTTCCATAGACTTCACCTAATAATACAGCTCCTAAAGTACAGCGCCTGAAACGAATTACCCGCAACACTTCACCTGTATCACTTCACCCGCAACACGTCACCTATAACA
>QNFP01000455.1 GCA_003645535.1 Gammaproteobacteria bacterium
CCTTTTTCCAGCGAAATAGCGCGGCCCACCGGCCCGACTCTGGGCCGGTCCAGAGTAGTTTGATCCAGGCTACGCCGGGTTCAGATTCAACCCAGGGGTCATCAGCACGAACGATGATGTCGGCTAATTGATCATTGATGGGGCTTATATCTTGCAATGCCATGAGTTTTCTCCGGTAGTTAATTGAAGAGTTGATTCAAGGATTAGCCAAATAAAAGCTTCCAGAACGCCTTCATTGACTATTTAGTTTCGAATGCGCGCTTTTGGACGTTGTCGACAAACTCACAAAAGCTCTCCGTATAAAAATCACGCCGCAACGCCCATACGCGCGTAAAAGATCCTGCAGAGAGAAAAGCAGAATACTGCCTTACAATTGAATGCCACAGGCGCTCGTCAAGACGACCAGCGACGTGTTGGTAATAAGCTTCTTCCCAAAGCCGCAACATTCTCTGGCCTGCCGAAATAATCTGCACGCGCTCTGCATCCGTCAGTGCGTCAGAATCTTCGTTTGCGCGCACGAAAACCTGGGCAAAATCAGGATCAACGTAGGGTAATACAATATCGCGAAAGCCCTCCGCTATTTCATGCACAGCCGCCGCTCGGGCCTCAGTGTTTTGATTGCGTATCTGAACACCAAGATAAATGAGCGATAGCACAACGGCGCTAGCGCCAAATATTTCACCCACTGCTCCAATTGCTTCCCAGTTCATTCCTTACCCCTTGTGTCATTGGCCTATCGGTCGCTCTGCATAAAGCGCCATGTTTGAACAAATAAGTTCTGTTCTTTCAAGCAGCTAGCGCACCCTCAATAGCACTGAGCAGTACACCATCTTCCGGTGTCATATCAGGGGCAAAGCGCCCCAACACCGAACCGTCACGACCCACCAGAAACTTCTCGAAATTCCAGGTTACATCCGTTTCGTTCTTCGGCAGCACGCCATTTTTAGCGAGGGCATCCTTTAACTTGCCACCCTCAGCGGCTTCGGCCTCGGGTTTGGCGTCGATAAGCTTTGTATACAGCGGATGTCGCGGCTCGCTGTTAACATTAACCTTGCTGTACATGGGGAATTCGACGCCGAAATTAGCGGTACAGAAATCCTGAATTTCCGCTTCACTGCCAGGCTCCTGGCCAGCAAAGTCGTTGCAGGGAAAACCCAACACCACAAAGTTCTGGTCTTTGTATTTTTCGTAAAGCTTTTCAAGGCCTTCGTACTGGGCTGTCAGGCCACATTTGGACGCGACATTAACAATCAAGGCCACCTGTCCCTGATATTCGGCGAGCGTCGATTCGCTACCATCTATTTTGTTGAGGGGTATATCGTAAAGTGAATTACTCATCGTCTTTCTCCTGGGTTAATTATGATTATGTTGAGCGTAGCCGAAGGTTAGTATAGGTGTTTTCCGAGAATTCTGAATGACCCATCGTTTGGGGCCTGGTAGTTAAAGAGGCTCTCACCAAATGATGGGACACCGCGTGCGTCCTCCTTATTCTTCGCCGCTCGCACCATCAGCGATGGTGTCCCAGGGATCGGAGCATCGCCATGTTGTCCCAGGTCACCGACCACTCCGCGATCTTGCCGTTCTCTACGCGGAAGACAGCAGCGAAATCAAACTGTGCTCTTGCGCCTTTGGGCGGAAACGGACCCATTGCACCCATCTGTGTACCTTCGTACGTTGCCCATACGGCTACCAGGTTATCTTCAGCGACAAGGTACGTAATCGTTTGAATTGAATCGGGAAAGACGTCTGTGTCCTGCCTTAAAAAATCCTTGAGCTGATCAAGACTCCGAACTTCAATATCTGGAGTCGCCTGACAATGGCGGACGACATCCCCCGCGATGATATCGTCGAGAGCTTCAAACTGCCGGTTATTCATGGCCTCCCAGAATCGCTGGATCAATCGTTTATTTTGCTCGATAGGCGTACCCATTGTGGCTCTCCTTGTCTCTGTTCCTTCGCAAACGTAGTCGGACGTCTCAACCCGAAGGTTTTAGCTTTCAGCTAACTTCGCTAAGGACGCTTGTGGCCATGCTTTTTCAAGCTCATACATCTCACGATAGGCAGGTATTTCATCTGACAATTCCACCCATGCCTGTTTACTCCTGGTGAAGATATGGGCGTCGGGTTTAAGCCAACTGGCATCATCAAAGGTTCCTCCCGCGACCATGATAATTCTCTGAAATCCGGGGAGGGTGTAGTACAAAACATCACGACAGGACGGGCAGGTATATGCTGATAATTCGGCACCACTGTCCGTGAGGGTTGAAAAGCTATCTAGGGCACCTTCAGATAGGGCAAAATCATCCTCAAGAACCATGGCATTTAAAACAAACGCGCTGCCGGTGCGTTTTTGACACTTTGTGCAATGGCAAACGTGTGTAAACAACGGCGCATCTGTGATCGTGTATCGAATGCTTTGACAATTGCAGGAGCCGTGCTGAGTGAAGTCCGTCATGCTGGTTTTCTCCTTATGGATTATATTTATATTAGTGTTTTTCTATGGCTTGCACGTTGCCAGATCTTACTCGTCTAAAGGTCTTGCACGTTTAATATGAAGCTTAATTAAATAACCACCCCGAAGGCCCAATCGTTTCTGCCATTGCTGTTGTCGTATTCCTGTTCACAACTAGCTCAGTATTATTCAACGAAGAACCGGTTTAAAAATTTCCATGTCCTTCAATGTCAAATAGCTTTCCACAACTTGCTTCGTGTAGGGTTTTATTGCGGGCCACTGGGTGAGTTTTGCTTCAACGTCGTCAAGATAGATTTGAAACGTTGCCTGATCGATTTGACCCTTGTCATAGGCCACCTGGCAACATAGCCAGATACTCATAAGCAAGATGGCAAAGTTATACTGCTGTTCTTTCTCCACCTCAGATTCAGCAGTGTAGTTCGCGTCCCGAAGTCTCGTGACGAGAGTTGCGAATTCAGTGTCCGTAGCAATCTGAGCATAGAGATCAATGTA
>QNFP01000456.1 GCA_003645535.1 Gammaproteobacteria bacterium
AGTCCAAACTGGATCAATCACTTCGGATCCATGAGTATCAATGCGCAAATCCTCTGCCTCAACAAAATGTCCGGCCATATGTCCGTACGCAATTCTCTCTCCGGGGATAGATCTTAGAAATTCCTCGGCATTGTAGCGGTGATTAATACTATTAACATAAATATTGTTTATATCCAGAAGCAAGCCACAGTCTGCTTCCTCCAGTACCGCACGCAAAAAATCAATCTCGCTCATATCCTGCAACGGCGTCGCGTAATAAGAAACGTTTTCAATGATTAATCGCTGACCAAGAAAATCCTGCACCTGGCTTATTCGATCAGAGACATATCTTACCGCTTCTTCAGTAAAGGGAATTGGCAACAAATCATAAAGATGGCCGCTATCACTGCAATAACTCAGATGCTCGGAGTAGCCGCAAATATTATGTTCCGATATAAGTTTCTTTATATTTTTCAAAAGGTCCCAATCCAGCGGCGCGGGAGAACCGATAGATAATGACAATCCGTGACACAGGAAAGGAAAGCGTTCGGTATATTCACGGAACTGTCGGCCAAAACGTCCGCCGACATTAATCCAGTTCTCAGGTGCCACCTCCATGAAATTGACATCACTATCAGACCACGACGATAACGGACCCATAAGGGCCCGTCGCAATCCCAATCCCGCTCCATTGACAGGATATAACTGGGACATAGTCATGAGGTCGACCTACTTATCGCCGCCGCATTTGCCTTCGCCACATTTGCCTTCGCCATCGGCTTTAGCTGCGGGTTTGGCTTCGGCTTTTGATTCGCCGCACTTACCTTCACCACACTTACCTTCGCCATCTGCTTTAGCTTCAGTTTTTGACTCACCACATTTACCTTCGCCGCACTTGCCTTCACCTTCAGCCTTGGAAGCCAGGTTATAACCTGCATTCAATTGCGTCACCTGAAAAGGATTTTCTCCGGCAGTTGCCATAGGAACTGTAACAACAGATGCCATAAAAGCAGCGCCTACCGCTGCAGCGAGTGGTTTCTTCATATTCTTAGCCATTCACAATCTCCTGCTTTAATTTAAGGTTTAGATAGCCCGCACCTTTATACTTACTAGTGTGCTTACTAGCTGACACTATAGACCGAGTGCGGTCGGGTTAGTTTCCACAATTGCCACATTTTTGCAAGAAACCTTTTGCTGCGCTATTTACCAATACTTTCTTCCAGGCTGTGCAATTGCCGTAACAGCCGCTTGCTGGAAACCGGCATGGCGGTTTTCAGTTGCTGCGCATAATGGGAAACCCGATATTCCTCGATCATAAAACGAAATTTTTTCAACTCTTCTCGCACCAGCTGTGGGCACTCCTGTTCGCCGACACGCAGGTCAGCTAACGCCTGGCTAAAGCCCTCTATTTCTTCGCCAAAAGTTATTTCCCTGACGGTTCGTTGCAGATGCCTGTCTATACGCTGTCTGGCCGCTTTTATATATCTTGGGTATTGATGTATCCAGAATACCCCTGCATCGCGACAAAAACCCTGCTTAAAAAGTCCGTTTAGCTGAGTGCTGATATCGTTTACGACCTCTGGGAAATTACTCTGCTTATCGCGCATAGTCCTGTGCAGATACACCAAATCATCCATCATTGACAGCAATACTGACTCTATTTCAGCGGCGATATTAACAATATTATTTTTGCCGCTCTCTATCAGGTCGGCAAATTCTTTCTGCTTACGAGGCAGGGGCTTATCTATAAAGCAAGCGCTGTAAAATGCAGTCTGAATAATATCTTCTGCGAGCGTATTTCGATCCGGCAAGTGTGCCGACCTAAGCAATAAATCCTTTTTTTTAAACAGCTCTTTGCGCAGATACTTGACAGTTTGCCGGTGCTCTAGCATCGCTAACCTATTGACACCATCAATAGAGTAATAAGTGGCCAGATCAGAGCCATCACATAATCTCACTGATACACTTTGCTGGTCATCATGTAACGCCGGATAAACACGAATGGTATGCCGATCTTTTTGAATCAGATGAACTTCCGGTAACTCTTCGAAATCCCACCGGGTAACGCCTGTCCGCTCAAAACCCGGCGCGACGCTTTGTTCAATAGACGCCTGTACACGTTGTCGGAAACTTTTGCGTAAAGCGTCCAGATCCCGGGAATTCTCCAGTACGTTGCCCTGCTCATCAAGCAAACGGTAATTCATGCGGTAAAAAACATCGAGCTTTTCAACTTGCCAGCAATCTCCAGGCACTGTTACGCCACCAACATAGCCAAGCTGTTCGCCGAGCACTTCGTACAAAGGTCTGTTTTCAGCTTTTAAGCGAGGCAACACACGGTCAACAAATTCCGGAACCGGCACAAAGTGTTTGCGCCACTGCTTGGGTAAACTTTTTATCAGTGCTATGCACTTGTCACGCAATAAACCCGGCACCAGCCAGTCAAATCGATACCTGGGAACCTGGTGCAATATATCCAGCGGTATCTCAACACTTACACCATCTTCACTATGACCGGGATCGAAGCGATAGCTGAGCCGGTAGTCAATATCTCCCCAATGGATGACTTTGGGAAACTGCGCCTCCTCATGCTGGGTCGGCGCTTTGTTTACCAATAGTTCACGGTTGATAAACAATAATCGAGGGTTATCCTTCTCGACAGTTTTTCGCCAGCGCTCAAAGGTCGATAAACTCACCACGTCCTGTGGCACTCGCTGATCGTAAAACTGGTAGAGCACCGCTTCGTCGGCAAGTATGTCGCGGCGCCGCATACGCTCCTCCAAATCATGGAAATGCGTAAGCAGGTCTGCATTGTGTCGCGCAAACTGCCCTCCGCCTGGCTTTTCTCTTCGACGCTTTCCGCCACTGTTTCGGCTACCACTTCGACCACCGTTTTGGCCCCTGTTTGGGCCCCTGTTTGGGCCCCTGTTTGGGTCATTAATGGATTGAGCAGATTTCAAATACGCGCCTTCGACCAAAGCAGCCTGA
>QNFP01000457.1 GCA_003645535.1 Gammaproteobacteria bacterium
AAATATTTCCTAAACGTAAATAGTAAGTAAAAAAAAGCTCCTTCTGAAGGAAAAATATCAAACCTTCAGAAGGAGCTTTTTTCGTAATTGGTAGTTAATAGGTGGTTAATTTCGAAAATTAATTTTTCGCAACTCGCCCGCCTTCGCCCCTTCGTCAAGCTCAGGGTGCTTCGGCGCGGCAGGCCAACCTGCAACAATGATTGATTTTGCATTTCTTCAAATACACGTTTCCACATTCATCACCTTATCACCATGTAACCTTGTCACCCGGTATCTCAATTTATATATATAAAATTTTTGTTTGGGCACTTTCCATTTCTTTTTTTTATACTTACTAATTATCTTTCAGCCCGTTTAAAATAATGGTTTGTCAGCAATGAGTAAGGTTCTTCATAACGATACAGAAGTTTACATAAGCCGGGAAAACGACCCTCAGTTCAATCTCGCCTTAGAAGAGGTATTGTTTAATGAGATCAGATCTGATCAAAGACGGTTTCTCTTTTATGTCAACCGGCCATCAGTGATTATCGGAAAACATCAGAATCCCTGGACAGAATGCTCTCTTGACAAAATGGCGGAAAACGGGATCGGTTTTTTTCGCCGTTTCAGTGGCGGTGGAACGGTTTACCACGATTTGGGAAATTTGAATCTTTCATTTATGGGTCCGGTGAGTCACAATGCTACGGATAGCAATCTAAAGCTGGCTCTGAAACATATTAGAAGTATTGGCGTTGAGGCTTATCAGAAAGACAAAAGCGATCTCTTCATGGGGAATCAAAAATTTTCCGGTTCTGCTTTTGCCATAAAAAAGGATAAAATACTGCATCATATGACATTTCTGGTCTCGACGGATTTGGCTCACCTGAAGAATTGGTTAAAACCAATGATCGAGGTTGCCAAGTCTAACGGACTGGTTTCCAGAAGAGCAGAAGTAATGAATCTTTCAGAAGTTAAACCGGATTTGAATGTGGCCGGGATGCGTGAGGGACTTATTTCACTGCTGAAAAAGGAATTTCCCATATTGACCGTACGTGAAGTTGGTGTTGGTGATATTTCACCATCGGCGGTAGATGTAGAGCAAAAAAAAATGAAATCCTGGGACTGGCGTTATGGCAATACACCTGATTTTAAAATCCGCCATCGCCTCAATAATAAAAGCGACTCACCGGAATTTTATATCTCCATTCACCGGGGAAAGATTAAAACGATTCGGGTGGATAATATAGACCATATTCGAGTGAAACAATTACAAAATGAGCTTCAGGGATTGCGTTTCAATCCATTGACCCTGTCCTCAAAAATCGAAGATATATTAAATAATTTACCAAAAGCATTTGTCTCCCCTGACTGGGAAGCACAGGCAAAATTGTTCAATTAGGAGATTGAGATGGATCAACACGGAATCCTTAACAAATTAGTGAGCATATTAGATCAGGCAAGTGTGGCTGTTCTGGCCACAGCCGAAAAAGAAGGCCAGCCAACTATCCGCTGGATGGTACCGGCCGTTTTAAAAGGAAGACCAAAATCGCTTTTCGCACTTACCTCGCCGGAAATGGGTAAATACATTTCAGAGAAGTGTTTTCCCGAAGTGACCTGGATGGTCCAGACCGTTGCCCTGGATAAGGTGATTACTCTAAAGGGTAAAATGAACGTTATCGATAATCCCTCTTTGAAGATGGAAGTTCTCTCGATCATTGGAAAAAAGCTTCACAATTTTTGGAAAATGGACAACAAGGCCAAGGAATTTGTGGTTTTAGAGACAGTTCTGGAAACGGGTAGTTATTACGTTCCGCTCAAGGCTTTGACGGAGCGGGTGACCTTTGAATAGAGGAGCAGATCATGCCTAAACAACAACGATTAAAAAAATATAAAAGCCAATTTCTAATTAAGCTTTTAACCGAAATGATTCGCATTCGCCGCTTTGAAGAGAAGGCAGCCCAGATGTACGGATTGCAGAAAATCGGTGGCTTTTGTCACCTCTATATTGGGCAGGAAGCGGTGGCAGTGGGTTCCATATCCACTCTGAATCTTAAGAAAGATTATGTGGCTACTGCCTACCGGGATCACGGCCATGCACTTGTCTCCGGTCTGAGCGCTGACGAACTGATGGCGGAATTATACGGCAAGGTTACCGGCTGTTCACGGGGCAAGGGCGGTTCCATGCACTTTTTCAGCGCTGAGAAACACTTTCTCGGGGGTAATGGAATTGTCGGGGGCCAGATACCTGTTGCCACGGGGGCCGCATTAAAAATTTCCTACCGTAAAGAAAAAGGGGTAGTGCTCTGCTATTTTGGCGATGGCGCTATTCACCAGGGCACATTCCATGAAAGCCTGAATCTGGCGAAAATATGGAATCTGCCGATTGTCTACATTGTTGAAAATAACCAGTATGGAATGGGCACCAATTTTCAGCGCGTTTCCGCCGTATCAGATTTTTATATTATGGGATCATCATACGGCTTTGAGGGCAAACAGGTGGACGGTATGGATGTTTTAAAGGTCTATGAAGAAGTGAATAAAGCAGCCAAAGAAGCGAGAGAAAAAGGAATCCCCAGTTTGCTGGAGATCAAAACTTATCGTTACCGCGGGCACTCCATGTCTGATCCGGCCAAATACCGGACCAAGGAAGAATTAAATCAGTTCAAAAAGCAGGACCCCATCCTGATCCTGAAAAGTGAGATGGAAGAGAATGGCCTCCTGGACGAAAAAGCATATAAAAAAATAGATGATGCCGCCAAAGCGGAAATGGAAGCGGCTGTCCGTTTTGCGGAGGAGAGTCCGGAACCGGAAATAAGCGAATTATACGAACATGTTCTGGCTTAAGGAAGAGGAGATATTATGCCGATAATTACTTATAGAGAAGCCTTGCGCCAGGCGATGGATGAAGAGATGGAAAGAGATGAAAAAGTCTTCATCATGGGAGAAGAGGTTGCGGAATACAACGGCGCCTATAAAGTAACGCA
>QNFP01000458.1 GCA_003645535.1 Gammaproteobacteria bacterium
CAAACACAAAAAACCACCGTAGTTTTAATGGGTGGGCATCAAAAAACAACATTTTGTTACATTTAACGCACAATGCTGATAAAAGTGTAATTACACTAACAGCGGTTGCAGATGCGGATGCGGATGCAGTTGCAGGCAGTAAAGGTAGCAAAAAATAATGTTTAAAACGGCTGTAAAAGGCTTTGCGTATGGATACGCCTTAGTGATTATAGTAGCTGTACTTTTATGTATTATTGGCGCATTTATGTAGCTATTTAGGATTGGATTTTAAGCCCTAGTATTAATTTACTAGGGCTTTTTTGTGGGTTAAACATACAACTTGATTATCCGCCACAGTGGGTACGGCACAGTGGGTAGGGTACGGTGGGTACGGCACAGCACAGCACCAGCAGGTGTACAAAAGTTGTGGGTTTGTGCATGTGTAACCGTTTGTAGGTGCAAATAAGCCACTTTAAGCCATTTAAACCACATTTAGGTATATTAGTGCCATGTTGTTGGTTGGTGCGGTTTGGTGCGGTTTGGTGCGGTTTGGTGGTGGGATTTGGTGGGCTTAGGTGGGATTTGGTGGGATTTGGTAGTGGGTTAGGTAGTGTGCATAACCTAGTACCATGTATGACCAATAAACGCCAAGGCTGTTGGGATTTAGAGCGTCTTTGTTGCGTCTTTGTTTAGGGTTAAGGGGTTAAAGCGTCTTTGATTTTTTGGGTTAGTTGGGCGAATTGGGTTGAAAACTTTCTGTTTTTGCCTTTTAAATTTGATTTGATTATTGCAAAATAAATAGGTCTATAAACCTCTAATATACGATGTTCGATGCGTGATTTGTTTTCTTTATAAAAGGTCTTTGTTATTCCCGTATAAGATATTGTCTTTGTGATTTGTTGGTGTGCTAAATTAAATGCGAAAGTAGAGCCTTGATTTATTCTCTTTGTGTAACGTATAAGCTCTAATCCATTCGGGAATTGAGGCTTGTCATCAACTAACTCAATAATACCACTCTTTGTTGTCTTTGTGTGCTTTTTAATGTCTTTTTCGGCACCACAAACGACACATACTAATTCATCGTGTGTATTGAAAGCACCGCATTCTTCACACTCCCATATATTCAATATGTCTGATTTGTTCTTTTTCTTTAACGCTTTTATTTTAAACTCCTCGTGCCAATTAACGTCACTCGACCACTTTCCAAAAGCATCAACATTTTGACCTAAGTCGATTGATATAAATTGTTGTTTGTTTGGGGCTATTCTAGATGCACGACCTACCATTTGAATCCAAAGGCTCAACGATTTAGTCGCTCTGTTTATAATAACGACGTCGATGTCTGGCGCATCAAAGCCAGTAGTAAAGACGTTTGCATTCACTAAAACACCATCTTTGCAGTCTTTGAATTCTTTTATAATTTCATTCCTTTCAGATGACTTATTATTTACAGAGTCGTAGGAGAACACATTCGCTCCAACCCCTATAAGCATATCGGCAACCTCTATATTTACTTTCGTAGTTGCATTGAATATAATAACTTTCTTTCCAACACAGAATTTATTGTACGCCTCTAACAAGACTCCTCTTGACGACTTATTTGAGTATATCTTATCGAGTTCTGTATTTGTATAATCTGCTTGTTTGTATTGATTTTCGTCTTTCCTATCGAAGTTTGGTACTCTTAACGAGTACGCAACCTCTTTCGTTAGGTATCCCAATTCAATCAGCTCGGATACCTTTGCGCCCTCAACCATAACGTCGAAGTAATCTCCCATCGCATATCTCTTGACGAATTGAACTCCTTTAACTGTTATGTTTTCGACTTTCATCGTAGTCGGAGTTGCAGTCATGCCGACTAATCTCTTGTATTTTATTTTGTCGTAAACTTTCTGAAATATCAGTATGTGACTTTCGTCTGTTAGTACGTTATCGAACTCACCTAAAAAAGAGTATGATAACTTCTCCGCTCGCCTATAAAACGTCTCGACCATTGCAATTACCTTGTCGCTTGTAAGGTTCGTACTTGTCTTTGCAGTAAGGACTCCAATATCGTCAAAAAGAGCTATATTTTGCTTCAATATTTCCTCACGATGTGTAAGAATTAGCGTTCTGCCTTGAAGTCTATTTACTATATCAGAAATAATAACTGACTTTCCTCCGCCAGTAGGAATCACACATAATACGCTTTTATGGGTCTTTAATAGCTCTATTACCTCGTCTGATGTTTCTTGTTGGTAAGGTCTTAATTTAAACATTAAAATTCACATTTTCTTATTCCTTTAATAATCTTGTCTTTGTACTGATACGAGTCTGATATAGGATTGTAAATAATACATTCCTTGCCTCCATCAAATACGATAACATACAGCTCCTTATCTACCATCTCAATCACCTTGCAACCTTTTCTGGTTAAGTAAGGTGCAATGACAAATTTAAACGCACTTGCACGACTCAAGTCTGCTCCAAACAGCATATTGTTTTCGCCTATCATGTATTTCAACTTAAACATTCCATACACATAATTCTCTTTAGATGCAAAATCTGTAAGTAAGTCAATTCTTCCGTTGTATTTGTAGTGCATTAATCTTCCGTGTTCATTTACGTATCGTATGTTATGTATAAATTTACTTACTCTAACTATATTAAAGCCTTTGTCTTTTAAAAATTCTAATTCCATATTCTTGATATTAACAACTTAAATATCCGCTCAACCTCTCCGCTTTGCGTGTATCTAAGTTGTATTAATAATTACTCTTTATCTATAATAGTCCATTCTCCTTGCTCAAAACCGTCATCGTAGTTGATTCTTAAATGACAACAATCATCTTTTAAGCAGTACATTTTCCCATCATTATCGCCTACTATGCCAAAAGATATTCTTGTCTCCATAAGTATTTCATACTCCTTTCCCTTCGTTACTCCAGTTGCGCTTACATTCGATATTGCTACTCTCATAATTAAAATGGTAAGTCAGCTC
>QNFP01000459.1 GCA_003645535.1 Gammaproteobacteria bacterium
ACGAGCCGGCATCGCTGGCCAGCAACAACAGAGGCCCATCCATTTCTTCCATGTTGCCGAGGCGGCGCGCCGGAGTGGATTCGATATAGTTTTTGCCTGCTTCGCTGTCAAAATACTCGCCATTCATCTCGGTTTTAAAATACCCTGGGCAGATGGCGTTGCTGCGAATGTTTTTGTTGGCCAGCTCCAGCGCCATGTGTTTGGTCAATTGAATAACGCCAGCTTTGGATGCGGAATAGATGCCATGCCCCGTGCTGGTCGCAAGACCGAGTACCGAGGCGATATTAACGATCGTGCCACCGCTATTTGCACCAACCATGCGTCGTGCCGCCTCTGCAGCTACTAGCCAGGCACCTTTGAGATTTGTATCGACCACAAAATCCCAGTCTGCTTCAGTAGTTTTGTGAACAGTTTTAGGCGCGGCCACGCCAGCATTATTGACCAGCACAGTTACGGTTCCAAATATTGCTTCGGCCTGATCAAAAGCAGCGGCGACACTAGCGGCATCGGTCACATCCATGGCAACAGCATGGGCCTTGCCACCAGTTGCGGCGATATCAGCAACCAGGTTTTGTAAGCGATCTTCGCGCCTGGCTCCTACGACTACTTTTGCCCCGGCGGTTGCCAGCACGTGGGCGAAATGTTCGCCAAAACCGCTGGACGCACCGGTCACCAGTGCAACCTTATCCTTTAATAAAAAGCCAGTTAGATCCAACTGCGTATTTTCCACCCGATACCTCGTTTATTTATTACAACAAAAGAGCCTGTGATGATTTCTCCTGGCTATGGCTTGATAATCACTTTGCCCATTACATTTCTGCCGGTGACTTTTTTAATCGCTTGAACGCCATCCTTGAGGGCGAATTCAGCGTCGATTACCGGTGCCACTTTGCCTTCGTCATGCCACTTAAAAAGCTCGCGCATATTTTCAGCATGATCTTCAGGCTGTTTCTGGGTAAACGTGCCCCAGAACACCCCCGCCACCGAGTAGCCCTTGACCAGAGTCAGGTTGACGGGTAACTCGGGTATGCGACCTGAGGCGAAACCCACCACCAGCAGGCGACCGTTCCAGGCCATTGAGCGTGAGCAGGCATCGAAAGCGTCGCCACCCACCGGATCGTATACCACATCTGCACCCTGCCCGTTGGTCAGCTCTTTGATGGCCAGTTTGAGATCCTGTTTTGTATAGTTAATGCCTTCATCAGCGCCCTGCGCTTTAGCGAAGGCGAGTTTTTCTTCGCTTGAGCAGGCAGCGATCACCCTGGCACCAATGGCTTTGCCGATTTGCACGGCGGCTATACCGGTGCCACCCGCAGCACCGAGCACCACCAGGGTTTCCCCGGCCTGCAACTGGCCGCGTTGGCGAAGACCGTGATGGGCCGTGCCGGTGGCGGCCAGCAGGGCGGCACCGGTTTCATAGGACATAGATGCGGGAATTTTGTGAACGACCCTGGCAGGCAGGACAATCTTCTCAGCATAGGCGCCATAGCTGGTTGTCAGACTCAATACCCGCTCGCCCACTGCAAATTCGTTGACACCCGGCCCCAATGACAGAACGTCGCCACTGATTTCTGAACCGGGTGCAAAGGGGCACTCTGGTCGCGCCTGGTATTTGCCTTCTACCAGCAAGCCGTCGGGAAAGTTAACACCGATGGCTTTGACCTCCACTAGCACCTCGCCGGGACCTGCTACCGGGTCGGGCATGTCGCGATAGACGAGATCATCTACGCTTCCGTAGGCTTCACAAACCAGTGCTTTCATAAATATTCCTTAAGATCTTTGCACGAAATCCCTTTTGTTCCCATGCTGCGTTAAAAATGTGCTCGATCGGTCATTTACTGCAGTAAATTCCCTCACTGTGCGCATTTTTGCCTTGCCTGAAAACAAAATCATCTTCCGTGCAAAGATCGTTTTTGTCTGTTTAGTAGAGCAATGCGCTCAGGGAGTAATAACCAGTTTGCCAATGACATCGCGGCCAGTAATTTTTTTGATGGCCTGGATACCGTCTTTGAGTTTAAAAACCGTATCGATAACTGGTACCACCTTGCCCTCTTCAAACCATTGAAACAGCTCACGCATGTTTTCGGCGTTATCCTCCGGCTGTTTCTGAGTAAAGTTTCCCCAGAACACGCCGATGACCGAATAGCCTTTGACCAGGGTGAGATTAACGGGCAGCTCGGGAATGCGCCCTGAAGCAAAACCGACGATGAGCAGACGGCCGTTCCAGGCCATTGAACGTGAACACACATCAAAAGCATCGCCGCCGACGGCATCATAGACCACATCGGCACCTTTGCCGCCGGTCATATCTTTGATGGCCTGCTTGAGGTCCTGTTCTGCGTAATTAATACCTTCGTCCGCGCCCTGGGATTTGGCAAAGGCAATTTTTTCTTCCGTTGAGCACACGGCGATTACGCGAGCGCCCATCGCTTTGCCAATTTGTACGGCGGCAATGCCGGTGCCACCGGCGGCACCGAGTACCACCAGGGTTTCGCCGGGCTGTAATTGCGCGCGCTGCTTTAGAGCATGGTGTGCTGTGCCGGTGGCACACATCAGCGCTGCTGCGTGTTCGAAGGACATGCTGTCGGGGATTTTAAATGCCGACTCAACAGGTCCGGATACTTTTTCTGCGTAGGCACCGAAGTTGGGGAAATAGCCCAGTACGCGATCACCCACTGCAAGCTCGCTGACACCTTCGCCAAGCTCGGCCACTTCGCCGGCGAATTCGCCGCCAGGCATAAACGGACATTCAGGTTTTGCCTGGTATTTGCCTTCCACCAGCAGACCGTCGGGGAAATTTACGCCGATACCTTTGATATTCACGACGACTTCTCCCTGGCCGGCAACGGGATCGAGCATGTCGCGGTAAACCAGGTCATCTACGCTGCCGTAGGCTTCACAAACCAGTGCTTTCATAATTATTTTCTCGAGTTTCTCAGTTTCTGG
>QNFP01000460.1 GCA_003645535.1 Gammaproteobacteria bacterium
CAATGGGCCACCAGTGGCTGGGATTTGCAGTTATTCAACAAGCGGATCATCCATATTGAAGAAAATGAAGCCAATTTCGCTAAAACGCCCATGGCTTCTTTGCACGTAAGGGGCCGTCTGGAGACGATTTTTGAAACGGTGCTGAGTAAGCTTGAAAACAGACCCCGGGCTCATGAAAACGTTGCTCAGCACAACGTAGATAATCCCTTGCTTAACCATAAAAGATCCTTTCGCCTCGACGATGAAGCGGGATTTATCTCGGCGGCAGTGCCTATTAAGCCGCAACGGCTAATGCGCGAGTTGCCCAATATATTCCCGGCCCACACCCACTACCTGGCCGATGTAGGCAATAGTTTTGCCTGGGCAATTCACTATTTACATCCTTATGACAGGCGCATATCGGGTCGGCGCGATGCCCGCGGGGGTCTGTTCAGGGCCACTCTCGATTTCGCCCCTATGGGCTGGGCCATTGGCGCTGCGGTTGGTACTGCACTAGCACATCGCGGTGAGCCCATTGTGTGTATTACCGGCGACGGTAGTATGCTGATGAGCGGTCAGGAAATTACTGTCGCCATCGAGGAACGGCTGCCGGTGGTGTTTGTGGTACTTAATGATAGCGCCTACGGTATGGTTAAACATGGCCAACGTTTGACTGGCGCGGAACCCATCGCTTTCAAATTGCCTAAAGTCGATTTTGCGGCTTTTGCGAAAGCCATGGGCGCGCAGGCGTACGTCATTAAATCAGCGGACGACCTGCTTGCCCTGGATAGTCGGGCGATCTGTATGCATCCCGGTCCTACATTGCTGGATGTGCGCATCGATGGCGAGGAAACACCTCCCATCGGCGGGCGCACCGATATTTTGAAGTCCAGCACATGAATGATTCCCATGACCGATAAACAACGGGAACAGATCACTACCAAAATCTGGCGGGAAGAAGCGGAAGCGGATAACCCGTTTGCCGCTTCTGCCTGCTATTGCGGAGGCTACGATGTCTATGGTGACCTGCTGGGGAAAATAAGCCTTATCGAATACATCTGGTTACTATTTAAACTGGAGCCACCCACGAAATCACAGGCCAGAATTTTTGAGAGTCTCGCCGTCGCCTTAGCTAATCCTGGGCCCCGAGATCACAGTGTGCGCGCGGCAATGAATGCCGGGGTCGGTGGCTCAACCCGAGCTTCAGCGCTGATTGCGGCCATCTCGGTGGGTGCGGGAAACCTGGGTGGCAGCCGTGAAGTTTATACAGCCCTGCAATACTGGCAGCAGTGTGGCACCGACCTGGAAGCCTGGCGAGAAATTATTCTCAACCCGCCTAAGGAAGAGCGCGCTGATGTCTGGCCAGAATTCGAACACACACCCGGCTTTGATCCCAATGGTGCCAGTTGTCCCACACCAGTAAAACAATTGCTCGATCATCTTTGTTCTATCGACGGCACTAGCACATTGCAATGGTTACAAAAACATCGGTCAGATTTGGAGGGCTACTCACAAACACCACTTAGTTTTTCCGGTGTTGCCGCCGCCACATTCTTTGATCTTGAGTTTGAGCCTGAACAGGCTGAGGTCATCTATTTAATCCTACGCTTACCAGGTGCTGCGGCCCATGCCCTTGAACAGGAAAAGATGGGATTCAGTCGCTATCCGTTTTTTGCTGCAGGACTTACATTAACCGATGACCCTGGGCCAGTATCAGAAAATGTCTAATCAAAAAAATACAGGACTAAAGGGTTCCGATCTGCTTGCGCATTTTGAAGATAACTGGCAGACCGATATAGGTGCAGCCATTATAGGTAAAGAACGCATTGTTCTGCGTGGCAGGGACTTATTGAGCGAATGTAGAGATTTCAGCTGGATGGAGCTCATGGTATTCGCAATTACGGGGAAAGAATCCCCGAAACTTGCAAGGCTTCTAGAAGGTATGTGGGTAATTAGCACAAGCTTTCCAGACCCACGTTTATGGAATAACAGGGTGGCTGCACTGGGCGGTACCGCACGAACTACGGGAGCCCTTGCTTTAAGCGCTGCATCAGCAGTTTCTGAAGCGGACGCTTATGGGTTACGTGTAACGACTCGTTCAATCGATATGTTATTCAGATTCAAAAGGGAACTCGATGCTGGTGGAGAACTAGGTGAATTAATCACGCAAGAATTTAAGCAATATAGAGTTGTTAGTGGATACGGCAGACCGTTAGTTAGTAAAGATGAGAGGGTCAAGCCTTTGTTGGAATTTGCAAAGTCGATAGGCCTTGATCCCGGCCCCTATGTGAAACTAGCTTTTGATATTGCAGATTATTTAAGTAACTCTAGGTACAGGTTTCAAATTAATGTGTCCGCAGTTATTGCTGCACTAATGGCCGATGAAGGTGTTTCACCAGAGAATTTATCATATTTTGGGATTTTTGCATTTATTGGTGGCATGTACCCGTGTCACATAGATGCAAAGAACCATCCAGAAGGAGCGCTTTTCCCTCTGTCGACATCACGAATTAATTACACCGGTCCACATATACACAGAACTTGGAATAAAGGACATCAACAATGATACCTCTATACCGGCTTACACTACTGTTTTCATCCCTGATTCTGATTTATGCGTCGGCGTACGCGGCTGACGATGAAGATGAACTGCTGTCGTTATACGGCGATGAGGAATTCATCACCATTGCCACCGGTGCATCCCAACCCATTTCAAAAGCTCCTGCTGTGGCTTCCATCCTTACTGCTGCGGACATAAAAAAAATAGGGGCCATCGATCTGGATGAGGTGCTGGAAACTATCCCTGGCTTGCACGTTAGCCACAATGCTGTTGGATACAGCCCGATCTACGTGTTTCGCGGTATCTATACCGAAGCAAACCCTCAGGTGCTTATGCTCATAAATGGAGTTCCCCTTACCAACCTATACCTGGGGGATAGGGGTCAAGCGTGGGGTGGGATG
>QNFP01000461.1 GCA_003645535.1 Gammaproteobacteria bacterium
AATATTTCAATGGCCGCATCTGCCGTGGCGATGGCGCCAGTGAGGTTCACATCTATCGTGGCCCGCATTTGCTCAAATTTTCCTTTGCCGACACGTGCAGCGATGGCTATCCCGGCATTTACAATGACGATGTCGAGCCCGCCCAGTTCTTTGTAGCACTCGCGCAGCACGATAGGCACCGAATCAAAATCCGCCACATCTAACGAGCGTATACACACTTGCGGCGACTCGCGCTGCAACTCCTCCTTGAGAGGCTCAAGGTCTTCGAGCTTGCGGCCGGTCAGGGCCAGTTTGTAACCGCGGGCGGCAAAATGCCTGGCCAGGCCCTCACCAAGACCGCGCGTTGCACCTGTTATCAATACTGATTTTGTCACTTGTACCCTCCTGTTTATGGCGAACTCGTAAACCAACTATAAAATCAATTAAATTCGGGTAAAGAAGAATCGTATTTATCCAACTGCTGAACCAGATTCGCGTAGAAACCTGCTTTAGCCATCAAGGCATCATGAGTGCCCCGCTCGATGATAGCGCCGCCGTCCAACACCAGTATTTGATCTGAATGCGCAATGGTGCTCAAGCGATGGGCGATAGAGATAACAGTCTTTTCCTCAAACACATGATCAATCGCTTTCTGTATAAGTTGCTCAGTTACAGAATCCACTGAACTGGTCGCTTCATCCAGCATCACCACTTCGCTACCGCCTGCAATCGCACGGGCAAAAGTGATCAACTGGCCCTGTCCTGCCGAGAGATTACTGCCATTGCCCTGCAGCACAAAGTCGTATTGGCCAGCCAGTTGTTCGATGAATTTGTCGGCATAGACATATCTGGCTGCATCAACCACCAATTGACCATTGTTCGACTCACGCGCAAGGCCAATATTGAACTCAATGCTTTCATTGAACAGGAAAACTTCCTGTTGCATGAGTGAAAAGAACTTGCCCACCTCGGCCTTGGGAATATCACTCAGCTCAATACCGTTGAGCTTGATGCTACCCTCGTAATTGCCATAGGTTTTGGTCAGCAGGCGCAATATGGTGGACTTCCCTGAACCGGTACTGCCAACCAGGGCTATCTTGTCGCCCCGATTCAGCTCAAACGTTACGTCACGCAAGACATAGGGGCCATCTTCATTGTATTTGAAACTCACGGCGTCAAACTCAACCGTGCGGAACGTTTCCAGCACCTCGCGCTGACTGGCGCTCAGCGCCCGCCCGCCAGCGCCGTTTTCACTCTCGGTATCTTGTTGATAGATATCCTCAATGTGATCAAAGGCCGCAAAAGCGCGCTGGATCGAGGCCATCTGCGAGGTGAAGTCGCGTATCGGCACAAATATTTTGTCCAGTGTATTGATAAAACCCACTAAAACGCCAAGCGAGATGGTCGCTGCCAGAATTTCCTTGGATCCATACCAGATGATCAACCCCATACTGACCGTGGTAATGCCTTCGATGATCGAGTACAGGGCAGAATCATAGAGATTCGATTTTGACTGAGCCTGACAAAACTCTTCGGTATACGTACCATAGCGGCGCTGAACAGCTACTTCTGCATTATATAGCTGTACGGTTTTAATTCCGCTCAGGCACTCCTGCAGATAACCGGTTCCCTGCGACAACACTACCCGCGCCTTCAAATAGGTATCGCGCAACAAGCGCCGCAGCACCTGGGTAATGTAGTAGATCAAGGGGCCGATGAACAACAGGACCAGGGTGAGCTTCCAACTGATAAACAGTAAAAATATCAACAGCGCCACTGTAACTAACACGTCGCGAACCATGCTCAGCAAACCCTGGGTAAAGGATTCGCTAATGGCCTCCAGATCGCTGGTAAGACGAGTGAGCGTCACCCCCATCGGCGTCTTGTCGAAATAGCGTCTAGGAAACTGTAGCACCCGGGCAAACATTTCCGCCCGAATGTCGCGTATCGCGTACTGTGCTGCCGACTGCAGCGAATAGTTAAAAACCGCATCAGCCAGGAAGTTACCGATCAGCACACCGACCAACGCAAAACAGGACCACAGCAAGCCCTCACTGATACCTGGTACCAGTTGCTCATCTATGATGCGCATGATTAACCAGGGGAACAGAATGCTGAAGGTCACCGATACTGGTATCAGGCCAACACCCAGCACCACCTGTTTACGATAGGGCCGAAAGTGTCCCAGAAAACGAGACACCACTGACCACCGGGGCCCTTTTTTAGTCGCGCCAGGACTGGTCACGACGACACTCCGCCATCATGCTGCTGTAATTGCCAGGTCTGCAGGTAGCTGCAAAAGCTCTTCATGGCTGCCCTGGGCAATGAGCTGGCCCTCGTCCATTACCAGTATGGTATCGACTTTTTCCAGTACCGTTGCGCGGTGCGAGATAATCAGCGTCGCCGAGCTGCGCGAGTGATCGAATATCTGATCGAGCAGAAAGCGCTCAGTTTCGTTATCAACCGCAGAGAGCACATTGTCCAGAATGATCAACTTGCAAGGCGTATACAGCCCGCGCGACAGGCTCAGTCGCTGCTTCTGCCCGCCCGACAGTAAAATGCCTTTCTCACCGACCAGTGTCTCTTCGCGCTCGGGAAATAGCCGCACTTCGTCCAGCATGTCGCTCTGATACAACACCTGGTCCAGCGGCAGCGGGCTTTCCAACCCGGCGGAGCCAAACTGAATGTTCCCGCTGACCGTGTCAGAAAACAAAAAGGGGTCCTGGGTAATGGTTCGAACCGCACTTCTGAGGTCCTGGCGCGACAGGCCGGTGATGTCCTCGTCATCGATAAACACAGTACCCGGCTCAATTTCCAGATAACGGTTAAGGCAGTTAATAAGGGTAGTCTTGCCCGCTCCCACCTTGCCAAGGACGCCCACAGTCTGCCCCGGCTTGATCTCGAAGCTGATATTTTTCAGCGCAGCTACATCACTGCCAGGATAGCAATAGCTTA
>QNFP01000462.1 GCA_003645535.1 Gammaproteobacteria bacterium
CCAGACGGCATCCAGTGGATTCATGCGCGTAGCTCTCATTTTTATAACATTTCCCCGCGTCAAATGAGTGATAATTATAGCAGCCTGCGCACACCCAAAGCCGATTTTGTCAATAAAGATCGGCCGGGATCGCCAATGGATTATTTCTCTCGCCAGGTTACTCTTAAATCCAATATCGGGAGAACTGCGAGAACGCAGATCACGGGCCGGGTAAGGTCTACGTTCCTGATAAGGGAAATGTCGCTATGGAGAAAAATGACAATGAAATTAGCTAAAGTCTACCTCAGTTTTATGGTACTGGTCTGGCTGCCCTGGGGGTTGATATGTATTTTCGATATTGATTCTATTGCGCAGATTATAGGCGTGGTTGGCACCAGCCCATCGGGCAATACCGATATTCGTGTCATGTACGGTGGCGTACAATTTGGCGTTGGTTTAATGGCTCTGTTTGTGCTGTTTTCTCCTCGATATTTTAACAACTTGCTCTTTTGCCTGGCATTTCTTGGCAGCTCTATGGCACTCAGTCGAAGCTATGGCCTGATGGTTGATGGCAGTAGCTCGGTGTACACATGGGGCGTCGTGTCTTTTGAATATTTTGTAGCAATTTCCGCTATTGCCTGGCTGCTTGTTTTGCCTCGCCCACAGCATAGCGATTGAAAAAACTGCAATCACACAGATTAAAAAGGGTAAGGCTATGAAAGTAAAAAAGCTTATTGTTGTAAGCATTGGCGTAGCAGTACTGTCATATATTGCCTGGGGCGTACTCAGGCCCGCCCCCCGGATTTCGTCGGTTGTTATTCAACCGCCTTCGGCGAGCACTATCGATGGTCCATTTAAGATTGTGGCTCAAACTCAAATAGATGAAGCTTTTGAGTCGGTAACCAGCGCCAATAATATCTACGACCCCTCTGTTGACTGGCAAAACAATATGCCCGATGGGTTTCAGGGTAAGCGCACGGCATCCTACCCCTGGTCAACCACAAGCTACGGTAACGAACTGTGGATGGGAACAATCCCGCAGGGCTGGTGTGTCTGGCCCTACCAGAACCTCAAATACCCAATTTACCTCAGCACGTATGAGAGCCAGTTCACGGGCTGTTCTGTACAAAATGTACTTGGCACACCATCCCAGATCTATATTTACAACTTTGAAACCGGTACACAGGAACTTATCACCGAGGATACATTGGCTGCGGGTGGTAGGGCATATATCGAAGCCATGAAGCGCCACGATGAAATGTCCATGATGTCTGTTATGGGCCTGCGCGCCGCAGGCACAGTTGGGGACCTGGTGTTTTTTGCCGGCCACCACCTGCATGCGGGCAGTGAGGGCTGGTTGCGCATCTATGTTTTCAATGCGAAGAAGCGCACTTTTCTCGGTTTCCGGGAAATTCGGGGGGACACTACCCGGCGTTTTAAAATTATTACCGATCAAAACGGCGGTACTGGCTTCTATACAATCATTGGTGCTGAAACAGGAATGACGCAAAATGGTGAGGCCCCAACACTGATGCTGCGCTGGGTGGGGAGCCAGGAAAAGCCGTTCGAGGGTGGTAACTACCTGCAGACTGACGACGGCAGTGGCGCGGGCTGGGATATTGTTTCTGGCGAAGAGCTCGATGGCAGTTACGGAATGATCGGTGACTTCAATCAGTTTACTCACGTTGATGGTACGGAACGCCTGATTATGTCATCGGCGGCCCACCCCCTGTTATATAACCCGAAAACGGGAGAACGAGATAATTCCCGACACGAGTCTGTCATGCTGTTGTCTGAAGCGGTTCCTATAGGTGGTTGGACGAGCGACAGACTCATGCAATTTGAAATTGTATTTGGTATGGAACGTTACGACCCGGATGTGAAAGGCCGTTGGGGAGCCAAGTGGGGCACCACCAACGTTCATAATGGTTACATTTACTTCGGTACCTATCATCAGGGTACCGACGCAGGTTATTTGCATTTTAAGAAAGCCGATGAAGGGCTGTTTAACGAACTGACTGGCACAGCGGAAGCCCATGCGGCATTTATCACAAATCAATGGCGTGCCAGCTCCGTATTCCGTATGAAGTTGGAGAATATTGCAGAGATAGCCGCTGGCACGAGCAACCCCGAGTTACTGTACGGCTATGAAGGCTTTCGGGTCGCTGATGATTCTGGAGCCTGGCAGCTTGAGAAGAATAAATTAGGCGTCAGCCCCCGGTTTGGGAAGGCGGGTATGGGTGACCCCGGAAATATCTATTCGTGGACCTCATTGAGTAAAGATGGACAGTTGTTCTGGGGATTCTTTGATGCATTTTCAGGCACACACGACCTGCTATTTGAAGCCAATGCGAGTCAACTGCTGCTGTTTCCCGGGTTTTCATTGCCTGTTCCTTTCTGGGAAAATCTGAGGGACAGCAGCCTGACCCGGGTTTTGTATGACTGGGCCAAAAATGAGATGTCAGCTAATGGCCTCGCAGATGACTTTGTGCCCGGTGGCGACCTGGTCGTGTTTGAAGGTGATAGTGAGGCTCGTGTTCTGACCAAAACCGGTTTCGGTAATCCCTGTGCCAACGGTGTTCGCAATGTGGAAGTCATTAACGATCGAATATTTTTTGCCACATCAACCTGGTGTAATTTGTCCGAGCGCGCTGGCCTTGAGTTTTATGAGTATATACCTGATATGGACAGCAAAAAGTTGGGGCTGGGCACGTTGAAATGAAATTATCAATGCCCCGCATTCCCTATCGACTACTTGCGGTAAAATAGCTCCATAAGGTTTATAATACACAATCAGTACAGAGTCTGTTTTGTGATATGGAGATGATTTAATGCTTGGCAGAATCGGAAAATCTTTTGTTAAGAAAAAATGCCGCGGCATAGATATACCCTCGGACTTCGGTTCAATTACGTCTATCGATTATGAAAACGAAGTGCCCCCCGGGGAGTCGGGCC
>QNFP01000463.1 GCA_003645535.1 Gammaproteobacteria bacterium
CCATTAACACCCACAACCATAATCACATAGGGTTTAGCCGGCAAAGGCTCATCAAATCCAATGGTTATTCCTGAGTTGTTCTCTTCCAGCAATGAAACTATTACCTCTTTGAGAATGGAATTTAGTTCGCTTGTATTCAGAAACTTATCCTTTGATACCCGGGCTTCAATGCGTTCAATAATTCTAAGTGTGGTATCCACCCCAACATCCGATGAAATTAACACCTCTTCAAGGTTATCCAACACTTCATCATCTACCCTGGATTTGCCAACGACTACCCTGGAGAGTTTCTTGAAAACACTCTCTTTGGTTTTCTCAAGACCCTGGTCAAGTTTCTTCTTCTTATCGCTGGAAAACAGACCCATGTAATATTGCTTAGTGATAAATAAAAAAGCCTCCTTAGATGTAAGAAAGCTTTATAATAATAGTATGTTATTCAAAGATTACTTACTGAAGAAATCTTTGATGTGATCATTATGAACAATTTCTTCTTCGAATGAATAAGCTCCGGATTTAGGAGAGCGAACCATTTTGATGCATTTGGTGAAGGTTCTTCCTTCTCCGCTCTGCAATGATGCAACAACTTTCTTTGCCATTTTTCAGTTCCTTATTTAATTTCGCGATGTACTGTAACTTTTTTCAATACTGGATTGTACTTCTTTACCTCAAGCCTCTCGGGAGTATTCTTCCTATTCTTGGTTGAGATATATCGTGAAGTACCAGGCATCCCACTCTCTTTGTGTTCAGTACACTCGAGAATAACCTGTACCCTGTTTCCTTTGCCTTTTTTAGCCATTTCCTACTTGATTAATAAGATTTCAAAAATCCTTTTTTAACGGCGCCTTCCAATGTAGCTTTCAGCCCGTTTTTGTTGATGGTGCGAATTCCCTTCGCAGAAACACGTAGGTTCACAAACCTGTCTTCTTCTTCAAGATAAAACTTCTTGTCGAACAAATTTGGCTGAAAAGTTCTTTTAGTCCTTCGTTTTGAGTGAGATACATTGTTTCCCACCATCATTTTTTTACCTGTTATCTGACAAAATTTAGCCATTTTCTATATGTATTTCAGATCGATTCTTCTAACGAGGCGCAAATTACGTAAATAATTATGAGATAATCAAGCTTTAAAGCCAAAAAAACCACTATAAACCACAGTATTATGCCATATCCAACACAACTCTCCGCAGAAGTTGCATGGCGGAAAATGAAGCCTGATCAATTATCCGATCTCTCGTTCCGCTAAAGCGAAACTTTTTTGTGAGAATTTTATCTCCATATGTTACACATAACCAGACGGTTCCAACAGGCTTCTCCTCTGTTCCCCCATCGGGGCCTGCAATTCCGGAAGTGGCAATTGCCGCATTGGTCCCATAAAGATCCATGATTCCCCTGGCCATTTGCTCCACCACTTCCTTACTAACGGCACCCTCATTATCGATTACCAAAGCATCCACACCCAGCACATCTGACTTGATTCGGTTCTCATAGGCGATGACCGACCCGGTGAAATAACCAGAACTTCCCGGAACTGATGTAATCAGCCGGGCTATGTTGCCCCCGGTACAGCTCTCTGCGGTGGAAAGGGTCAGTTTGTTCTCCTTCAGGAGCTTCCCAAGGGACTCCTCAAGACTCATATCATCATAACCAAAGATATGTTGTGGGATAATATTCAATAACTTACCTATGATCACCTCAAGCATTTGTTCGGCCTCAGATGCACATTTGTCAATTATAGTTAAACGAAGCCTGACAATCCCGGGGCGTGGTAGGTATGCCAGCTTAACGCAGTCCGGAAGCCCTTCTTCCCACTCCTTAAGCAACTCCGCCAGGTAGGACTCTGGCACTCCCTGGGTCATAATCGTTTTATGAACAACATGGGGAACGACCACCCGCTTCTGGATCTCAGGTATGAGGTGATCATTCATTAAACCTTTCATTTCATAGGGAACACCAGGTAGCGAGACCAGGATGGTACCCTTCTGTTCAAACCACATACCCGGAGCAGTTCCATGGTGATTCATCAACACCCTGCAGTTGTCTGGTACATCAGCCTGGCTCCGGTTGGATTCAATCATGGAGCGCCCTCGATCCCTGAAATAGGAGATAATCTTCTCCTGCACCTCAGGATGTGTGATCATCTTGCTATTGAAGTATTCAGCCAGTGTCTGTTTGGTCATATCATCCTTCGTGGGACCCAGACCACCGGTCATTATCAACAGATCATACTTGCCCATATACCTGTCAAGGGTAAGCCGGATCTGATCAGAGTCATCAGATATGGTAACCATCTCTCCCACCCTCACTCCATTGGCATTCAACTGCTGGGATATCCATACCGCATTGGTATCAACAACCTGTCCGATGAGGATTTCGTCCCCGATGGTAATAATGGCGCTATTCATATATATTAATAATAAGAGGTCGTGTTTAATCTATGATGCGGAAATTCTATGTGGCTGACAAAAATATATAAATAATATGTAAATTTGCGCTTGTTGCGGGAGTAGCTCAGCGGTAGAGCATCAGCTTCCCAAGCTGAGGGTCGGGAGTTCGATCCTCCTTTCCCGCTCTTATTTATCAAGGACTTATGGTTATGGCAGCCATGAGTCCTTTTTATTTGCACCAATTTTTACACTATAACCATGTTTTTAAACCAACCTATTCCATTTTGAGCAGCTTGTCAGTAGCGATAACGCGGTTATTCGCGTCATAAACCCGCAGGTAATAAATGCCCGTATTCAGCCAGGATAAATCGATGGTACGATCCCTACCAGTATAAACAAACCTACCATTGATATCATATATCCTGACCGCGCAATCAAATGAACTTTTTATAGTTAAAACATTAGTGACAGGGTTGGGAAAAACTTCGACCTTTAAGGATGAATTGCGTTCATCGCTTCCCACAAGAATATAACCACATGTGCCATCAG
>QNFP01000464.1 GCA_003645535.1 Gammaproteobacteria bacterium
AAAGCTGTGACTAAGGTAGTGAAAAATATTTTAGTAGAAAATTTTGGAAAAGTACATAGAAAATATTTTTGTGGTAAATATTTTTTTTGGTTTAAATAGTGGAAATGTATGTGTCCTAATAATACCCTTACCCATTTTTGCAGAAAGGGAAAGTCCCCCACACCTAAAGGTGCAGGAGCATTCTCTCTGGCTCAGTAATAATATACTGATACAGAGACTTATCTGTAGTCTAGAAACTAGATAATCTAGTGGTAGACATGGTTAGTGTGATTCAACACCCTAACTGATTCATGCACAACATGTGTTGTGTGTAACAGCCAAGACTGGGTAACAGGTCACTAAGCTTATGAGAAATCTACAAGCTATTAAATTGGAGCTAGGGTTGAACCCTGCTAAAGACAGTTTCACTTGGACTAACTCTCCAAGCAAAGATGATAACAAGGAGGTTATCTTAGATGATGATGGTAATCCCATCATGTCTGAGTGGTATCACTTCTATCATCCCAAGATGTCCATGTTGGATGTCACAACAGGGAAGAGAGTAGCCATCAAGAAACTGGCTTGCAACAAGGAAGTGTTTGAGTCATTAGCAACTAGTACAAGACTAGGTGTTAATCACTATGAGAAACACACTGATGAGGAAGGTAATGTTCAGAAAGCATACTCTACAATAGTGGAGTATTCTGAGCACACTAAGACAGGCACTCTCTAATGTGGAGAGCAAATGTAGTGATAGGAGTAGTAGTATTACTGCTCCTATTCCCTATCAAGAATGTAGTTATCCTTGATAGTGCTGAGATAACTTCTATCAGACCTTTTGGAGGTAGAGTTAACAATGAGTTAGTTGGTAGTACATTAACATGTATGTATTGGCTAGAACCTGAAAAGGTACAAGGTGTAAGAACCTATGAGACATGGACAACTCCTTTCTTATCTATGATGGGAGATGTATTCTATGTAAACAATATCTAAGACAACCTGTAGTCTATAACAACACCTCTGATGAGACAGGATGAAACACCAATGTAGTGATACATGGGTGTTAGGTGGCAATGAAGCCATTAATAAACTCAATATTATGAAGACATTTATTATCACATTATTATCAGCATTTCTAGTAGGATTTATGTTCTACTATAACAGTGTAACTCCTAACTTAGATAGAGGAGCATTTTGGTATGTTATCATACTCTTTACCTTAATAACCTTGTTCTTTGCAGTCATCACTGTGAGTAACATTAAGAGTAAGAAGTCATGATGGGTCTAGTATATTACCTAATGTTTAGTTTAGGTATAGGACTAGGGTACACACTACTCATTCTTATTGGCAAGATACTTGGATGTAAATAACATGTTAAAGGACAACCTTAATTGGTTGTCCTTTTCCTTTTAGCAAGACCCTAACTAATTCCACCCATAGAATTATCTACTCAAGAGCTAGTTGCCATTAAAGACAAATGGGAAGAAATAACTAGTAGACTAGATAGAACAGAGTCTGAGGATGTTTCTGAGAGAGGAATTAGAGTTAAGAAAAGTAGACTCTTAGAAATGGATATATTAATAGACAAACTATTAATAGGAGTTAAATCTTCAAGTGAAGTACATACTGAGCTATTTGAGATAATAGAAGTAGGTAAAATAGATTTAGTTTAATTCTAAATTGGTTTTAGAATAAGAGATAGGATGTAGTTTAGACTGCATCTTATCCTCTTTTCTTATGTTCAAACCTATTCCTTTTTTCAATACCCTAACTAATTCAACCACTAGACTTTGCCTTATTATTAGGCATAACATAGTGAAACTGAGACAATTAAGAGTCAGTTTGGACAAGGTATTTGTGACTATAACAGAACCAACCAACCCTCTCACACCAATTATCTCAAATACATAATTACCCATCATTGGTAATTATAGCTTAATTGCACAAAAAACATTTACACATTAATTACACATTAAAACTTACAAAAATGGACAATTCCTTAAGAAAAGAGGTTACAAAATCTCTAATTACAGTTGACAAAGTAGAAGCAACAGAGTTTCAAAAAGAAGGCACAAAGACTGCACAATTAAGACAAATTGTAAAGACAAAATCCTTTTATCAGGCTAAACAAATTGAAACCAATTTACAGGACAATATGTTTGCACCTGCTGACTATGATGAAACATTCAAAGAACAAGAGTTTAACTCTACTGAGAACAGAGTAGCATTTATTAATGTCCCTGAAGTTACTTCAGTAAATGATGTATTATCTAAAATATCAGAACATCCTGAAGCTGTACTTTACAGAATCCTATCAAATCATCCTATCCTTACCACTAGCCAAAGTTATGCTATTGACCAAGGACTTACTACATTAGAGGTTATCTCTGAATCACAAATAGTAAGATATGGTAAAGACCATCAAAAAGAAGGTCAACTTGCCAGAGACAGCAATGATAAGCCACAATACAGAGCTATATTTTATAGTAATGTTGCAAAGGCAGATGAGGATTTAAGAACAGTAGAAGCAGAAGATTTTTATGTATCTGAATCTATTCAAGAAGAATTAGTAGGAGAAACTATTAGTCAAGGACAAGAAATCTAAATTTAGATTTAAGCATAGCATCAATATTATTATTGGTGCTTTGCTTTTTATATTCCTTTTTATATTTCCACTAACTAATTAACTCTCAGTTTCTTAACTTTACAAAAAACACTTTAAAAAGTAACACAAAAAGATAATAACACATTCTCTGTCTCCCCTTAGGTTCTACAAGCCTGTAGAACAGTTGTATTGCTGACTTGTAAATAGTATGGCAATACTATTGTATTCTAATGAGAAAAGCAAGACATTTAACATTTAATTTAAAAACCAAGAATTATGGATGAAACAATAGCAAAAGAACTATTGGCATATATTGCACAAAATATGATAACAGAATCAAGATAT
>QNFP01000465.1 GCA_003645535.1 Gammaproteobacteria bacterium
CCCACGGTTTTTCACGTCGCGTCCCGCTCGGTGGCTGCCCAGGCTTTGTCCATATTTGGTGATCACAGTGATGTAATGGCTGTCCGGGCCACAGGGTTTGCCTTGCTTGCCTCCAATTCGGTTCAGGAAGCCCTTGATTTCAGCCTCATAGCTCAGGCTGCAACACTCAAGGGGCGGATTCCATCAGTACATTTTTTTGATGGCTTCCGTACTTCTCATGAAGTCAGCAAAATTGAACTGTTCGGTGATGACATTATTTCCGCCATGATAGATCCCGAGGATCTCGAACAGTTTCGGCATCGTGCCCTGTCGCCGGAACGGCCGGTTATCAGAGGTACTTCACAGAACCCCGATGTGTTTTTTCAGGCGCGGGAGGCGGTCAATCCCTATTACGATGCTTTCCCAGCTGTTGTACAGGAGACAATGGATCGCTTTGGCAAGCTGACCGGCAGGCATTACCGCTTGTTTGATTACGTCGGTGCAGAGGATGCCGAACGTATCCTGGTGCTGATGGGTTCAGGTGCTGAGGCGGTAGAGGAAACCGTTGAACATCTGCTCGCCAGAGGAGAGAAAGTGGGTGTGCTTAAAGTGCGCCTGTTTAGACCTTTGGCTACGAGCGATCTGATTCAGGCGCTGCCAGCTACAACGCAGGCAATTGCTGTGCTGGATCGCACCAAGGAACCGGGTGCCGAAGGGGAGCCGCTGTACAAGGATATAGTTACTGCTTTGGCAGAAGCACAGATGGCCGGCGATACTCGCTTTACTTCTATGCCTCGGGTGGTGGGAGGACGCTATGGCCTGTCATCCAAAGAGTTTAATCCGGCAATGATCAAGTCGGTATTTGATGAGCTCGCCGAAGCGCAGCCTAAAAATCACTTTAGTGTTGGTATCATCGATGATGTGCAACACAGGAGTTTATCCTGGGATAAAAATTTCCGAACTGATAGCAATAAAAAATCGCTGCAATGTCTGTTTTATGGCCTCGGATCAGACGGCACGGTGGGCGCTAATAAAAATTCGATAAAAATTATCGGCGATGCTACAGATTATTTTGTACAGGGTTATTTTGTTTATGACTCCAAAAAGTCCGGTGCCGTTACCGTTTCCCATTTGCGCTTTAGTGACCAGGTAATTAAATCCAGTTATTTAATCAGCGAAGGTGATGCCAGTTTTATTGCCTGTCACCAGGCCGCTCTTATTGAACGTTTTGATATGCTGGATATGGCTGCTGAAGGTGCCATGTTTTTGCTCAGCTCCAGTGTCGATAAGTCTGAGCTGTGGAATAGCTTGCCAGCAAAGATGCAGCAGCAACTTATCGATAAAAAAATCACTTTTTACGCGATAGACGCCTATCAAATAGCGACTCAGCATGGCATGGGTAAGCGAATAAACACCATTATGCAGGCCTGTTTTTTTAAATTAAGCGATACCTTGCCTACCGATGCGGCGATAGTCGCTATCAAGAAAGCGGTGGAAGATACCTATGGAAAACGTGGCAGGTCGATTATCCAGCAGAATCATCGGGCTATTGATGATGCCCTTGAGCATCTATATAAGGTGGAAATTCCAGGTTCGGTTAGCAGTAAAAAAGTGACCAGGCTTCCTGTGCCCGAACATGCGCCAGACTTTGTCAGGCGAGTCACCGGGGAGATTATTGCCGGACGCGGGGATTTAATTCCGGTCAGTTTGTTGCCTGATGACGGTAGCTTTCCAGTGGGCACAGCTGCCTATGAAAAGCGTAATCTTGCTCTGGAGATCCCGCTGGTCGATTACGACCTGTGCATTCATTGTGGTAAATGCGCTTTTGTCTGCCCCCATAGCGTTATAAGAAGCAAGGCGTTTCCCGAAGAGCTGACAAACAATGCACCGTCGGCATTTCAGCATGAACAAATTACCGGCAAGGACTATCCCCAGGGGCTGCATATTAGCTATCAGGTGGCACCGGAGGATTGCACTGGCTGCGCTTTGTGCGTTGATATATGCCCGATCCGGGACAAATCGAACGCCAGTCACAAGGCGATTAATATGGTGCCCCAGTCACCTATCCTGGAAGAGGAAAAACTCAACTGGGCGTTTTTTGAAAGCTTGCCTGATTACGATCGCCGCGATGCGAAGGTAACTACCATTAAGGGCTCAATGTTACTGAGCCCCCTGTTTGAATTCTCCAGTGCCTGTTCTGGCTGTGGCGAAACCCCCTACATTAAGCTGGTATCACAGTTATTTGGTGATCGTATGCTGGTTGCTAATGCTACCGGTTGCTCGTCTATTTATGGTGGCAATCTACCCACCACGCCCTGGGCTAAAAATGCTGATGGAAGAGGGCCAGCATGGAATAACTCACTGTTTGAAGACAATGCAGAATTTGGCCTGGGCATGCGGTTGGCCCTGGACAAGCAACGGCAATTTGCCGAAGAGCTGCTCGAAGAATTTAAGCAAAACCTCGGAGATGCCCTGGTAAATGATTTGCTTAGCGCAGATGAAACCGACGAAGCGGGAATTTATCAGCAACGACAGCGGGTAGCAGAGCTAAAGGACAGGCTAGCACCCATTGATAGTCCGCGAGCTCGAACCCTGGAAACGGTCGCCGATAATCTCTGCAAGCGCTCGGTGTGGATTATTGGTGGCGATGGCTGGGCCTACGATATTGGCTATGGCGGCCTTGACCATGTGCTGGCTTCTGGAGAGAACGTCAATATCCTGGTGCTGGATACCGAGGTGTATTCCAATACCGGTGGTCAAACGTCAAAGGCGACGCCGCTGGGCGCAGTGGCGAAATTTTCTGCTGCTGGCAAGCGTACGGGGAAGAAGGATTTAGCGCGAATTGCCATGAGTTATGAGAATGTCTACGTCGCCCATGTAGCTTACAGTGCCAAAGACACGCAAACCTTGCACGCTTTCCTGGAAGCAGAAGCCTATGATGGCCCGTCG
>QNFP01000466.1 GCA_003645535.1 Gammaproteobacteria bacterium
ATGTCGCCGAATCCTTGCGGGAAACTGGCATCGATCCCGACCGGCTTTCGGTTTTCCAACTCGGTCTGACATCCCACCTCTCTGCAGTGCCGCCTTATCTCTGGCGGCTGATATTTGGCCTGACACTGTGGCTGTTGTCCTTATTGATAAATCATTTTTTCTTGCAGCCGCCACTATTCTTTCTGGCAGGTATGAAATTGTTTACCGGGCTGATTATTCTGATAGCGGCTTGTGAAATACTGGTATCCGCGACAGAAAGACTGGCAGCCCGTTTTCACTGGAACCACTACACTGCCGGCACTCTGGCAGAAATTCTTTCTACCATCCCGGAACTGGTGGTCATTGCTTTTATTATTCCGCTCAGTCCAGCCACGGCATTTGTCATCAGTGTTATTACTATTTACAACAACGCCCTGGTCTTCAGCCTGTATTCCTATTTCCTGCCCAAAGACAAGCAAGGGAAATTCCTCATGCCAATACCTATTACCGAGGCAGGAACTCAGATTCTAATTGGTGGCGGTGCCATGGGTTTAATACTAGGGCTGGTGATGTTGACGTTCAATTCCTCAGCTGGCACCAAGAGTAGCTTTAGTTCGATTGATCTGGTTTTTGTCAGCTTTATTCTCTTATCCATCTTTGGCGTCTATCTTTTCAAGCTGATAACCAATTACGCCAGGGAAGAAGCTGGGGTTCGAGAGAATTTGTCTATGTCGCCAAAGGATATCGAAGAGCGCCTCGATATTGTCTACGAAAATATAGTGCCAAGTTCATTCGCGACTATTTCAGCACTATTCCTGGTTGGTATCCTCGGTGCGTTTATCGGTGGTCACGAGATTTCCAGCTTCGCCGCTATCATGATTAGCGACCTGCAGATTAACCCGATCCTCACAGCAATGATTCTCGCCCTTTTCGCTGGCATGAGTGAGTACGTGATACTCTGGCAATCACACCGTAAACGGGAATACGGTATTGCCCTGGCCAATGCTTTCGGCGGCATTACTCAGGTGATGTTTCTGGTATTGCCCTGTACTCTGCTGGGCATTGCCGTTTATCAGTCCTTTATTAATCCAGCTCACTCGGAATTGCCGCTGGAGTTTTCTCTCTCCAATATTCTTCTGCTACTGTTTCTATTTCCAACTTTCTATACGCTATCATCCTTGCTGGAAGAAGATCATACCCTGGGTGATCTCGACACCATCATCATGACCGGAATTTTCCTGTTCCTGATTGTTTTGCTGGCGACCTATGGTGGCAACGCTGTATAGCATCATTATTTATTTTCACCCTGCCTGTTTACGACGACACGAGCCTCCGCTGTGTGCCGATCAGAGGCAATCTGGCAGAAGCATTCAGGATCTCTCGAATGGCTGCTGCTGGCGAAAGCATTGGCCAGGGCAATCAAACTTTAAAAGGAACGAAAACTTCAATGGGCCACAGCGATAAGAAAACAAGCTATCGTAGCGAAACAATACGCTCCCCGGCATTGTACCTGGAGGAATTCACGGTCCGCGAAGAAATCGATCAGCTGAGTAATCGATCATTTGGTGGCGCCCGCATAAAATCAATAATCATGCCGAAGCTGCACTGGCTATTGCTGCACACGCCTGTCGTTATCGCGATGCTACCTGTACGCCTCACGATTTTACTGTTGCGAGTGCTTTACTGGTGGCCACGAAATCCGTGGCGCCTGTCATGCGAATATATTTGCAATATTGCGCGGCAAAAAGGTCACACGCATCAGCCTCGGCAGGTTTACCAACAGCTGTTGTCTAATTTATTCGGTGTCGTGGAGAATTTTGCCTGCCTCTATAGTCGGGGGCTTGACTACGCCCAGGGACAGGTACAGATATCCGACGACGATGGTGCACGAATGAATCGGCTGGTGGAGGAACATGGCGGCGTATTGCTGATGGTGCCGCATAATTTCGGCACCGCCTTTTCCACGCTTAAGATGAATGTAACGTTTCCGTTACTGCTGATCATCCGTAACCCTGCCACGATTGAGCGCACCAGAGTCGCTATCGATTTTTATGAGCGGATGCAGGTAAAACTCGTCATGGTAAGGGGCGGGAATCCCTTTGAGCTGTCGCGTACGCTGTTTTCCGTGTTGAAAAAGGGCAAGGTTGTCGCAGCTACCGTAGATAGCCTCGATCGTTCGAAAAATCGTGTCGAAGTTAATATGTTCGATACCCAGGTTGGATTTAATCCCTGGGCCGCCAAAATTGCTGCGCGGATGGGTATTCCGATTGTTCCTTCTTATTTCAGATCTCGCGGTAACCAGATATCGATAGCGTTGGGCGCCCCCCTGGTGAGTAAGGATATCAACGAGCTAGTCCAGCATTACACGCGCTTCTTCGAACAAAATATCATTGAGGATCCTGCAAGTTGGGCATTTCTTGCCGATAGAAGCTGGCACAAGACTCTGCGCAAGATGAACTCAAGGCTCGATGACTAGCGCCCGATTTTTGAGTTCAGGCGAAATTGTGTTCGTCGTCCTCGGTAAGACGCTTGCTCAACACCATCACCGGATCGGGATTGAAACCGATGTTGCGGTAGAAGGTGATCACGCTGGTATTGCTGTCGCGCACCATCAACTCCAGCTTGGGACAGCCCAGCTCGATCAATTTGGTTTCGACGTGGCGCATCAACCTGGCCGCCAGGCCCTTGCGTCGATGCGCCTTGCGCACCGCAAGAAAGTAGATCCAGCCGCGATGACCGTCGTATCCGGCCATGCAACTCGCCACCAGCTGCTCACCGATTCTGCCGATAAAAAACAAATGTGGTGAATCCGCGGTTTTACGCGCGATATCGGTTAGCGGATTGTTCCAGGGTACGACGAGTTCGCATTCCTGCCACAGGCTGAGGATGTCTGCTTCGTCGCAGGGTTGATAGTTGTGGATGGTG
>QNFP01000467.1 GCA_003645535.1 Gammaproteobacteria bacterium
GGCTCCATTATTGAGTACGACCACCCGGTAGGCGGGCGAGTCCGCCAACCACGACCCGCGGCCATCTTTGACGGCGAACCCAGCGGTGTCCGCTTACACGCACCGGGCAAAGGGGAACATACCGATGAGGTTTTTTCCACGCTGGGCCATAGCGCCGAAACCCTGGCCGAGCTGCATAAAGCGGGTGTACTCGGGTAAGCGGGCGAGCCTGCACGCCGACCACTCTGGCAAGCGGTCCTAAACTGCCCGCTCTACGAAGCGGGCCTCAGCCGCAGCCATACCCAAAGCCACAACCACAGCTAAAGCAAAGCGGATCTGAGCTGGGCTTTATGTCCATGTTCTATTTCCATGCTCTCAATTCGGGCAATACGTGCTTGCCAATCGTCCGCATGCTGCCTTCCACCTGATCAAAGGGCATGCCGCCGTAACTGACAATGGAGTTCCATTCATAGTCGCCAATAACGCTGCGGCGAGCTTCGAGCTTGTCAAGCACCTGCTGAGGTGTGCCCCATGCCTGGTGGGAGATGTAGTCGTCTACGGCTTTTTCGAGGCCCATTGAATTAAGAAAGTTGGCGGATTTCTCGTAGGTTTCGTAACCTTTAATTTCCTTGTGGTAGTCCTCCATAAATTCGTAGTGCTGGAGTATGGAGAGGTAATTCGCCGCCAGATATTTGCGCGCCCGCTCCTCGGCGAGGCCCGCGTCTTCGTCGCAGTAACAAAAATCAAGTAACAAAGGCGATGGCGCGTCTTTGCCGTGGACTTCCTTAAATCCGTCTCGATAGCGGTCGATATTGGATTTATGGGCATGCATATCGAACTGCACAAAACACATGAGGCGAGCGCCCAGCTCACCGACGATCTTGCATGATTCCGGGGACATAGATACCGCATATAACCTGTCTTTGGCACTTTGCTGCGGTGCCGGTTTGATCTCGGTACGTTTTTGCGGGAAGTAAGGCCCGTCGCCTTCGATGTAGCCCGTCTCCAGAGCCTTTACGATCATCTGAGCCGCCTCGTCAAAGCGACCACGGGTTTCCTCCATGGGAATACCAAAAGCCTCGAATTCATTGCGAGCCAGGCCTCGACCAAGACCAATGAGAAAACGCCCGTTGGTCATTGCATCAAGCGTAGCAATTTTTTCAACAATTCTGATCGGCTGAGTCCACCAGGGCAGGATAATCGCCGCACTGCCGAGCATAATATTTTTGGTACGCGCCCCCAGCCAGGTGAGTATCTGCAGGTTATCCACCGCCATGGAATAAGACTCAAAATGGTGCTCAGCGCACCAGATAGAATCGTAGCCTATCTCCTCGGCCAACTCAGCGACGCGCATTTCTTCGCGAACCATCTCAGCATCACTAATGTTTTCGTGCATATTGGCCATCATCATCATGTAACCGATTTTCATAATTTTTTATTCTCCAGTTAATTATAGTTTAGCTACGCCTAATGAGCGCTGCTCGCAAAACAGTCTTTTCTCTAAGCTTTTCTCTAAGCTTTTCTCTAAGCTCAAATCTTTACTCTAAACTCAAATCTTTACTCTAACTAAATAGTCCAATTGGGCAGCGTTTTGCCCTGCTGTGAATACCCGGTATCCCGATCGACATTCTTTACTTTACCGTGTAATGATGATTAATCTACCAAAATACTATAAGCCGCGTTAAAAATAATTTTATAAATCCTACCTCAAGAGCAAAAAGATAAAGGAGCAAGGCTATGAATTGGGAGACAGCAGACGTGTTTACTGTCATCTATGCGTTTGGCCATCAATGCGGCAGCTGCACCGTCGGCTGAGGCTCCATTAATTCAAACAGCTGGTATGCTCCGGCACTCCCCCACCAGGCTTTACGTTCGATGTTTAGCTTGATTAGTCAAGTTTTCAGGCATTGACTACACTTAATTTAATTTGTAACATATATTTTATATCCTATTGTATATAAACGTTTTATATTTATTTATTAGGCCTTAAATATATGCTTCCTGATCATTCTCTAAAAACTTTCCAACTATTCCTTTGCCCATTAAGCTGATAAATTTTTACTTCGAGTCTGGTTAGCCTGCAGCCCCTGGCGTTTGACGATCCCGTATCTAAGCACCGGTGAGTGGTCTAAAATCCCTCTCTATAACAATCGCTTAACTATCGCTTAACTATCACTCAACTAAAAAAGCGAATAATAAAAATCAGGAACAGGGAGGATCGCTAGTGTCTGCATTACTTAACTGGCTAGCCACACAGGAATCGGCACTCAGTGCAGTCGCAGCAATTATCGCGATTATTGCCGGACTGGCAGTAGTAACTCGCCTCTTGTGGACACGTATGCCTTCCCAGGTAATGAGCCAGCCAAAACGCCCCGCGTTTTTATCGGACTGGCGTAATATTGGCTTGATTAGCCTTGGCCTGATCGCGCTATTGCTGATGGCCGTTCTTGCACTGGGGCCGGATCACTCTGAAGAGAACTCTGAAACAGGTATCGATAATCCAGGGGCAAGTGGCAAGCCCTCGGTGGCTGTACTGCCTCTAAACAATATATCCGGTGACCCCGAACAGGAATATCTTGCTGATGGCATCACGGAAGATGTCATCACTCTACTCTCACGTAACCCACGCTTGTTTGTGATTGCTCGCAACTCCACCTTTGCCTACAAAGGTCAATCGCCGGATATTCGTACGGTCGGCACAGAGCTGGGAGTTCGCTACGTAGTAGAAGGCAGCCTGCGAAAAATGGGTGAGCGCCTGCGAGTAACCGTGCAGTTGATTGATACCAGCAACGGCCAGCATTTATGGGCAGAGCAGTATGACCGCCCACTGGCCGAGATTTTCGCTCTACAGGACGATATAACTAACGGTATTGCGGTTACCTTAGGGGATGAAATCTGGAGTGCTGAAATTTCCCGTGCCAACA
>QNFP01000468.1 GCA_003645535.1 Gammaproteobacteria bacterium
ACTAACGGGTGTATTAAAGGGACTCATGGCATGGGTACAAGTCCATTAAAAGGACTTGTAATTCAGCTTTGATTTGTATAAGTCCACTAAATCTATTAACGCAAATAGCAGTTGGATTCTATAAAAAACTCAATATTTTCAATTATTATCCAATAAATTCGATATTTTGAACAGCTTTTGCATTTTCTTTGGATAAGAGCCGGTGGTTTTCTGTTCCTCCGATAACGCCTGGCGAACTTGTTTAATGTCAATCTCAGCAAAACGCCCAGCCAAGTCGGTATTACCCTTTAAAATGATTTTCATGTATTCCGGATTATTCAGGTTTTTCACCAGTGGCGTATCAACCATCATAGTTTGAAGTATTTTTGTCAAAGATTTGTTGCCACTCTTTTTTCGGTAGCTCCGCTTAATATCCCTGAAGAACTGTTCCATAATATTATTGGTTCGTTGTGGTTGTATCTGCCGGCAACCCAAGGGTGTTTTAATTTCTATCGGATCGGCAAACAGCTTTTCCCAATACCTGTCGATTTGTTCAAACATCTTCCGGTAAGCGGGCTGAGTCAGAGCTTGCTGTTTTAATGTTTCATCTTGACGAAAGTGAGTGACACTTGCTTTAATGGTTTTTATGTCCGTATCACCTTCATCATTTAAACCTCCTGATGCGTTCGGCTCAGCTATCCTCATAGCTGTTCTTAAACGATCAAAGAGGATGCTTCTCTCCTGTATTCTTGTCACGGTGTTTTCAAGCGCTTTGTCGTTAAGTACTTTACTGATCGGCATTAATTTAAGTAGATTGGAAGAAACCTTCATTGATTTCTTAGTCTTCATTAATACAGGGTAAGCTTGCGATAGACGAGTATAAAAATCGACGTGAGGTTTGTCAAAAGGAAAACCAAAGCCATGCGATGCATGTCTGGCTTCCAGCACCCAGCTTAAAATCAGATAGATTTTTACCTCGGCACACGAATCTGCGTGAGTTATGTTAAAGGTTGTTAAATCACTGTTTAAGAAATCCTGTAATTCTATTAGCATGGGAGCGTTTTCGTCCATTATCTTTTTGTATTCCTTGACCGTCTTTCTTAAGTGAGTACGGATACCGTGTGTTTTCAGGTGGCGGCGTACCGTGCTGTAATCACGTTCGAGCAAGTCTTTTCCAATATCCTTAAGAAAATGAAAATGGCAAATATAATCCGGCACACCCGAGAACACTGTTCTGACGGCTTTCAAAATGGCGCTCCCCATATCATGCACCAAGGCAATTGGAATACCGTAATCACTCTTGAACCGCTGAAGAAATTCCGTAATTTGAGGTGCATTTTCCGATGGCAGTTTCACATTACCCAGAACAATTTTTGAAATCTCATCAATGGAACTCATAAGGTGAGGGCTGCCACCTTCACACGTTCCGTCAAGGTGTAAAATATACCCCCCTTGAACTTTAAAGAACTGCTTTAATTCTTTTTGGCTTTCACGATGAGCCAGTGCCAGATAAATAATAAAGCGTTTGCCCAAATAATCTATTTCACGCAGTGATATGGATATGTTTTTTTCGGCCAGTTGATTTTTAATGGAGCGTCCGTTACAACAGTGTTTAAATAATGCTTCACCGACAAACACCATAATGTCAAAACCAAAGGTTGATTTCGGGGCGACCAAGCGTTGCAGCTCTTCACTTTTAAATTTTTTCCGACAGTCTGTGCAAATGGTTTCGGTCACATGAGCGTTGAAGTGGCCAATGGCAAGTGAAGCCAGGTTTCTAGTCTGGGTTTTTAAAACGTTGAGGGAGCCGCCGCAAGTGCAGCCGGAAGCTTTTGGTGCAAAATATAACCTTGGACGTTTAGGGAATAGGTCGCTGGGAGAAGCGTGCTGTGTGAGCTGTTGTGTGTGCCGGATCAGTGCTGAAACAACTAAGAATCCAGTGTTTTTTTTAACCCCAATCGCCGACATAAACCTTCACACTGTATAGGAGTTACGATAAACCCGTTTTTCAAAAGTTGCGAAGAAATCTTTGGGTAATCGATTTCCGGTTGATCACTGCGTATGATTTCAGATAAAATCTCAATGACTATGTACTCCGGCAACTCCTCATCTAAACTGCCCACCCGATTTTGTTGGCGGCAGCTAAGTTGTCTTTCAGCTTTATCTTGTTGATGGCTGAGGTATAGATAAGTTTTGTTGAAAGCTTGCCGGTTTATTTTATTCAACCGCACCAGTTCGAGCAATGGGTTATGTGTTCTGACTTGTAGTTGTTTTTCCAATTCACAGTGTTTTATTCCAGCCATTGAGTGACTGACCAAATGACAGATGGTTTCCTTGAGATTACCAGTCTTGGAGAAGCCAATGTCATCACAGAACCAAAGACCGTCGGCATCAAAATGAACAGCTGGCTTCAACGTGTAATAACATCCGGCGTGGGTGAAGCTAGAGATATAGCTTAGTTCTTGCAATCGGCGAAAGACAGTCATTCTCGAAGTCGTTTCCAGCAGAATAAACAACTCATCCATACGGGCAACCCGATTTTTTTTAAAGAAAGATCTTAGCTTTCTTGAAGCACTGATTTTGGAAATCATGAAATGATACAGTTAGGACTATAGTATCCTAATTGTATCAATAAAAAGTAAACTGAACATCCAAATTGTATATTATTTATACAATAATGATGAAATTAAGTGGTAATTTCAAAAAATTGGGGGAATAGGTAAAATTTGGAAAGTACAATTAGGACTAGACATTTTTTAAATGTACTTTATGTTTATACAGTTACGTGGTTTCAACCAATATTTGCGGTAATAGGTGAATACAGATCTGATAAATCTAAACCATCAACAAAGTCCCACACAATTCTTGCGGTATGATCCTCATCAATTAAGTCGTCTATGCGTTGTGGTCGCATCACTTCGCC